>JAGHTW010000076.1 GCA_018065145.1 Candidatus Prevotella equi | reverse complement strand
GAAGAATAGAGAAACGAACGTACATCTATCAATCAAAAAAGGAAATGACTCTTCAAGAAGCAATAGAAGCTCGCCATAGTGTGCGCAAATACATAGACAAGCCCATACCCCAGGATATTATTGACATCCTTCAAGCAAAGATTGAAGAATGCAACAACCTCGGCAATCTTCACATTCAGCTTGTTACCAATGAGCCAAAGGCATTCAAGGGTAAAATGGCTTATGGAACCTTCAGCGGAGTAAGCAACTACTTTGTGATGGTCGGCAAAAAGTCAGATGACCTCTCTGAACGCATTGGTTACTACGGAGAGCACTTAGTTCTGCTTGCTCAGACTCTTGGACTCAACACCTGTTGGGTAGGTCTCACATACAACAACATCAAGGAGGCATACGAGAAAGGCAATGATGAAAAGCTATGCTGCATGATTGCCCTTGGTTATGGTGATGATCCTGGCAGAAACTTGAAGCGCAAGACTGTCGAGCAGGTAAGTAATGCAAGTGACATAACACCAGCTTGGTTCAAGAAGGGAGTTGAATCAGCACTACTCGCGCCTACTGCCGTCAATCAGCAGAAGTTCTCGTTCGAGTACGTTGGAATGAAGAACAACCGCCACATAGTGAAGGCCAGCAAAGGATTCTCTTTGATTGGCTACACCAAGATGGATCTGGGCATTGTCAAGTATCACTTTGAGATTGGTGTGGGAAAGAAAAACTTTGAATGGATGTAAAGAATATAACGGATATTGCTAATGGCGCACCCGAATTGATCAAAAATGAGTGCCTTAGCATCTTAATAATGGTTATCACCAATATATAACCTGAAATTATGGATAATAAATCAGACGCAATACTCTTTGACGATGGCTACCTTCTCCTTTCAGATAATGTCAGCCAACTCCCGAGCGATCTCTTGATGGATCGAGTTGGGATAATAATCATTGGTGCTATCAATGGAATTATGCAGTTAGACATTAACGGAAATGGAGTTCGGGTATCGGCAAAAGAAGTGTTGGTTGTTTCTCAAGACTCAACAATCAGCAATATCATGTATTCGCAGGATTTCCGAGGAACTGCAGTGATAGCAAAATACGAATTGATTCGTAACCTGATTGATGTAAACTTTGACGTATTGAAAAGGATGCATAAATTATCCGAGCAGCCAGTCTTGACGCTCGATGATATAGATTTTGAACGCTATAAAAACTACAATCGTCAATTGTTGCTCACGTTACAGAAAGGGTCTCGTCCGTACCATAGGCTGGTGCTATATAAGATTTTTTCTGCAATTCTCTATGATTTGCTGGGGTTCGTGGATCCGGGAATGACCTGTATTACTCTTGGCGGTGAGATTATTGGAGAACACTCTGATATCAATCCAGAACCAAATACTTCCGCTCAACGTTTATACAAGGGGTTCATTGAGATACTTTCTCAGAGCCCTATAAAGGCAAGGAACGTAGAGTACTATGCAGACAAGCTTTGCGTCACTTCAAAGTATTTGTGTACGGTGATAAAAATGGTAAGCGGCAAGACTCCATTCCATTGGATCGATGAATATGTCATGAAAGATGTCAACCGTTACTTGTTCACGACTAACCTTTCGGTCAAGGAGATTGCTGTAAAGATGGACTTTCCAAGTCTATCGTTTTTCGGCAAATACGTGAAACAACATACAGGCTATTCGCCAACGGAACTGCGTAAACGAAAAGAAGAGGCTGTTGAGTAGTAAATACGCAGAACTAGAATCATTGCATTGCTCTTGTCTATTATTCTCTTTTTATAAACCATTTCACATTTTTTCATGTGAGATGTAGATCTTTCAAATAATAACATGGTGATTGCTATTTCATCCATAATTGATACAGAGATTGGCGGAGCAGTAGGCATGAACAGTGGTGGTTTCAACAATTCATTCATCATCTAGGGACGTTATAAAAGGAAGTTTATTGGTATCTCATACTATCGTTTCAGTTTCACATCCCTCAAATGGATTGTGCACATGCTGGACGTTACCTCACTAATTTGCAAGAAGGGATTAATAGGATAGCATGTAGAATTGATGTTTATGATGTTTATTTGGTGTTCTATAATTCGCGATTAATCAACCATCAATCCTTTTATTATATTAATTTTGCGAAAGAGGTAGTATAATTGTTCTTTTTTCTTTATTTTTGCAAAAAAAACTTCAATAATTTATTATTATGAGATTAAAATCTTTTTCTTTACTTGTATTAGTTATTTCTTTTGTTTCTTCTTGCACAAATAATAACTATGAAGAGGTTAAAATGTTTGAAAATGGCGATCGTTACGCCGTATCGATTACATCTGAAGAAGCGATTAGCCTGATTGCTGATTACTCAAACAACCTGTCAGACACCGAAGTTATTCAATTAGTAGAGTCATTTGTTTGTGAGCAAGAACCTTCAACTAGAGCTACTGAGTTAAATTTACAGAACGTAAGGATAGTAAAAAATTACAGATTATCATGCGATAACATCAACCTTACAAGAGCTGGGGCTTCAACGGATTCTGTTGACTTTTGCGAGATAATTTTCGATTGTGAGAACAATTCGGGATATGCTTATGTCTGTAGAGACTCTCGTTATCCAGAAGTTTTAGCATTTGTTCCTTGTATAGACTATTCTTCTCTAAATAGCTATGAACCAATCAATATAATGATTGATCGTGCACAATCTGTTGCTCTTAAGTATATTGAAAGATGTAATGAGATAAGCCATAATTTGCATGAACAAACTCTATCAAAAGTATGCAAGAATCTGCACATAGCAAGAGACGAGTTTGATTTCGTTAAATATAGAAAACAGATACATATCGAAGATTATGATTATGCTAACGATCTAACTCGAGGTAGTGTTACGACACCAACTGGAACAATACTTAATACTGTCGGACCATTGTGTGGTTCAACTCGTATAATTCAAGGGTGGCCATGCAATCAATTCATGCCAACAACAGAACTTGAAAAATTTAATACCATGCAACACAACGGACATTATCCTGCAGGTTGTGCAAATGTAGCCTTAGCAACTATTTGTGCTTATATACAGCCAACAATATACAGTGCAGATCTTGGGCGCAATATAAATTGGGCAAATGTGTATAATACATATTTCAATCCCTTTGCTTTTAATGAAGTTTATTATAGTTCCAATACGCCCCAAGCGATTGAAGTAGGTTACTTATTAAAAACTATAGCTAATGGAACAAATACCAACTTTGATTCTAACGGAGGAGGAACATCTATTTCAAATGCAGCATCCTATATGAGAAGTATTGGGATTAGTATGAGTAGTTCAACATCAGCTTTAAATTATTCGAATGTTCGTCAGTCTTTAAGTAATTTATCGCCTGTATACTGTACAGGAACTAATACAGAAAATGGTTCAACTAGAAGCGACAGTAATAGTTCCAATCATGCATGGGTTATTGATGGACTACAAATCAGAAGACCCAATACACGTATGGAAATACAGAATTACAATTGCTATGCAAATTGTAAATTTGGCTGGATTGAAAATGAATATTATGGAGGATATAATGGTTGGTATCTATTCGACACAAATGGTACTATCTCTTTTGATTTTGATAGTAGTTCTTTGTCTTCGAACTTAAGATGTGTAACAAATATCCGCATTCAGTGATAATTTTTCAACAAAGAATCTGCTTATAAATACGAATAGAACAAAATGAGACATAACGTAATATTTATAATCCTATTTGCTATATTGGTTCCACAAAGTACATTTTCACAGAATACAAATGCAAACTTGCAGCAAGTCAAAAATCTTATTAAGGTGTTTCCTGGGAATGTTGGCGTTTGTATGATTTCAGATGCTGCTGACACGATTTGTATAAACGAAAATCAGCGATTCCCTCTTCTTAGCGTAATGAAATTACACCAAGCGTTAGCCATAAGTCATTTCTGCAACCAATCAAAAATAAGTTTTGCCAAACACGTACGAGTAAAGTCTAAGGACTTAATGAAAAATACATGGAGTCCTATGCGCGAACGTAATCCTCTGGGTGGAAAATATACAGTTGCAGAGTTGATAAAATTTTCGCTAGAAGAGAGCGACAACAATGCGTGCAATATTCTTTCAGATAAAGTGTTGGGCATGGACGCAACAAATAAATTAATTCATGACATAGGATTTGCTGACTGTCAAATATTGTCTGACGAACGATCTATGATGAAAGATGTAAATGTGTGTTATGATAACTGGAGCACTCCTTTGGAAACTGTAAGATTGCTAGAATGGCTCTATGAAAGAAGAGATACACATAAGCTTATTTGGTCTTCAATGTCCGAGTGCAAGACAGGTGGAAATAGAATATCACGTTATCTTAATAATGTTTCAATTGTCCATAAGACAGGTACAGGTCCAGTTCTCCCGAATGGAAAGATTCTTGCTGTAAATGATATTGCCTGTATATTATTTCCTGACAATAGACATTACAGTTTGGCAATATTTATTACAGATTCTGATTGTGATGTGTCGGAATGTGAACAGTTGATAGCAGAAATTTCAAGATTATGTTTTAACTTGTATTGCAGAAACAAGATGCAATCTCTCCAAATTTTGGAATGATGATCGGTCATTCTTATAAAAAAAAGGAATAGAGACGTTACCTTTTGTGGCTTAAATTTGTTGTTATAGTGAATCGATTCAAACAATAATGTAGTTTAACAATTTTAAAATAATCATTATGCAGGACGTTACTAGTATAATAATTGTTCTTGGAACTGCCGTCGTTCTTCCAATTACACTATTCTATCTGAACTTAAAGAGTAAAATGGAATCAGAGAGAAACAAGAAGGAAATCATTCTTTCAGCCCTTGAGAAGAATGCGTCTATTGACATCGAAGAACTTGTAAGGAAGATGAATGCTCCACGCAAACTTTTGAAGGAAAAATTACTTCAGAAATTTCAGTGGGGATTAAGTGCCAGTTTGCTTGGAGTGATCTTTATATTCATTGCCATGTGCAACGGATATTTCGGAGGTGACTCTATTCATATACTTGTACTGAGTGGAGCCATGTTCCTGGCTATCGGCGTAGCTTTTATGATTAGTTACGGAGTCGGCAAGAAGATGCTCGCAAAGGAGATTGAATCGGAAGAGATGTATTTGCGCCTGATGAATAAGCAATGACGCGCGAACAATTCATACGACTTGTACGCGACGAGCAGGAGGCACTTCGTGGATTCCTGCTCGCTCTTTGCTGTGGCAACAAAGATGATGCTGATGACATTGCTCAGGAAACATTGATAAAAGCCTACCTAGCATCTTCAGAGTATCATGACAAAGGTAGATTTAGATCTTGGCTTTTAAAGATTGCACAAAATACTTTTCTTAATCACAAGTCTGCTCAAAACACATATGAAAATATTGAAGAAGCACGGCTTGTAATCGGTTCTTACAACGCAGATGGAAAGTATGCCTATCAAGATCTTTATCTGGCACTGTCCACATTACCGCCCAAAGAACGTACTGCTATCCTGCTATTTTATCTTGAAGGTTACTCCATAAAGGAAATATCCAAGATAAACGGAACAAGCGAGGACGCTGTAAAAATGCAACTGTCACGAGGTCGTGACAAACTAAAAACAAGATTGAAGTTATGATGAAAGATAAAGCACTTGAGGATTTTTTTCATAAAAATCCTATAGTCTTTGATGACAATGATGAATTTATGGCTCGACTTGAAATTAAATTAAATTCAGTCGACAAGCTGCGCCAATATGAAACGGCTAATATCCGTCATTACAGATATGCAATGTTGATTGCACTTTTCATTGGCATTGTCGTTGGCGGAGCATTACTTGCTTTGGTTCTATCAATACCAACAGACCAACCTATGTTCTCTTTTCATGTCTCTTCTGGTTTGTTGCTGGATTTAGAACAATATTCGAGAACCATATCAATAACTGTATTGTCTTTACTTATTGGATTAGGAGGCATGACAGTTATCGGCAACATCTTTGAAATACTACAAATGAGATTTTCTATGATAATCAGAACCTCAGACAATTGCGTCTCTGTATAGATACTCAATAATTGGATTTAAGCGTATCTTTAAAATGCAGATACGACAATCCAAATGAGAAGAATTTTAGATATTGTTGCCCCAATTATTATGGTTAGTTTTATATCTACACTACTATAAAAAGTGTCGGATATATCGCATTACCTCCCATGGGGAATTTATTATCAACATAATGAATAATGATCGTTTATGAAAGTAATTAAATGTTTAATTTTAAGCTTAGTGTTTGCAACAACGTGCTTTGCATCAATAGCGGCTCAAACATTTCCAGATGTTACAGGAACTATCGTAGATTTCAATGGTAAACCTATGAGATTTGTTAATGTTGTATTGCTTGCTGCCCAGGATTCGACTTTGATACAAGGTACTACTACTGACGAACTCGGTAAGTTCAACATCGTGACATCAGAAGTCAATGGCATACTAAAAATTTCAAGCGTTGGATATGAGACTGTTTATGTGAATCTGAGTGACTACCGTGAAGGAAACACTATTAGCATGGTTGAGGATGCTCAGATGCTAAACGAGGTGACAGTAAAAAGTCAATTGCCCAAGACGAAACTAACGGGAAATTCTATGGTCACATCAATACAAGGTTCTGTTTTGGAAAAATCAGGAACTGCGAAAGAGATGTTGGCAAAAGTGCCAGGCATGACGTTGAGAAGTGATGAACTGGAGGTTATAGGGAAAGGAACTCCTGTTTTCTACATAAACGGACGCAAGGTCAATGACAAGGACGAACTGAAACGTATGCGTTCTGAGGATATTAAGGAAGTAGAAGTTATTACAAATCCAGGAGCACAATATGATGCGGCAGTTTCCGCTGTTGTCCGTATCAAGACATTGCGTCGTCAGGGGATCGGTTTCGGATTTGATTTCGATGTAACAAACAGTAACGATTTAGCATATGGCAATGATGATCCAAGTGCAAATCTGAACCTTCGCTATCGCCATAACAAAGTGGATTTTTTTGCCGGAATAAACTACTCCAAATGGGATGGCGTGTCAGATTCATATCCGGAACAGCTAAGCTTTGTAAAAGGAGACAATGGTCAGATAAAGACCGTTGAACAGCTTATTAATTTATTAGACAGCAATTCATATAATGTATAGATTATTGTTTATATTATTTTCTCTTATCTCCATCTCTGCCCATGCAGATGTGGTGAAAGGACGTGTTGTTGATTCTCAGACAAAAGAACCATTAGAAGGGGCAAGAATCGAATTTCATATGATTGAAGGAAACTCAGGTCAAGGATTTATGGTGTCAACCGATTCTTTAGGAATCTTCACAGGAATGTCTGAGTGTGCTAAAACTGAAATTAAAATCAGCTTTATTGGTTATTACGACAAAACGAAGCGTGTAGTTTGTGCTCAAGGAAAAGAAACCATGGATATTGGAGATATTGAACTTGTTGCCAATGAAATCCTGCTTCAGGAGGTAGCTATTACGGGACATGCCAAACGTTTCACTATGCGAGGCGATACCGTCGTGTTCCACCCCGAAGCCTTTAAGATGGAAGATGGGGATCGTGTTGCGAAGCTGATTCAGAAACTGCCTGGTGTTTCTGAAAAGGACGGTGAGCTATATTGGAATGGTCGCCCTATTTCGTTGCGTATGAACGGTGAAAAGACCCTATCCAATGAACTAATCAGTCAGTTGCCAGCAGAAGCCGTAAAGGAGATAAAGGGCTATGACAAGCAGAGCGAGTACGCCGAGCGAACGGGTAAGAACGACGGCAAGGAGGAACAGGTACTTGACATTGTAATAAAACCTGGTTTTCTCGAAAAATGGTATGGGCAGGCAAAAGGCTCTGCATACACGAAGCCAAACTATGAGGCAAGTCTCAGCACCAACTATCTTAGCGAGAATAATCCACTCATGGCGTTCTTCCGTATTGGCGACAATCACAATAAGACTATTCCTGTCGGTTATAGAGGAAGATCTATGTGGATGAATAGTCAAAATCTATATCGCCAACAGGTAGGTGCATTGGGGTATCAGCATCTGTGGGAACCAGCATTCTCTGGATGGAAGAATCAGAACTACTGGAACATAGAGAGTCACGTGAACCATGTGGACGACCGCTATCAAGAGACGACAAATAAAGAGTTTTTTGCTTCTGACGGCTTTACTACACTAACAAAATCTGAGAATTACACCTATGATCATGCTTTGGATATTCCACTAAACTTCCAAGCATTTGTCAACATAGATTCAACCTTGAACATGTTCATTCCTGTTAAGGCAGGTTACACCAAGGGACAGAAAACAATCCATCTGGACGAAGAGCAGAACATCGGTGATGAGTTAAGTACGCCAGTCAATAGAAGCCGCACTATTTCTGTCACCAAGAGTGAAGAGAAGTCTTTCAACTTTGCTCCTCAAATTTATAAGTTCATAGGAAGGAATCAATACTTCTTTGGCGTTACTATTGACTATAAGGGCGGTACTAAAGACTACGGCAAAACTGCCAACTATGACTATCTCCAGACAGCAACTCATACAACCGATGAGCAGTCATACCACAACAAGTATCATAGACTGGAAACTCGATTTGGAGCTATGGCTACCACATGGTTCACTGACAAGTTCAACATGGAAGCAACCTACCGATTTAAGTACACTGACAACTATTCGATGTTTGACCGCCAGCGTAATGGAGGGTATGACTTTGCTAACAGTTCGGAGCAAAGCGACCGTATATTCACGAATCAACTGGTGCTGGTAGGTACGTGGAACATAGCAAAACTGATGATAAAGCCATCGGTTGATTTCGTCATACAGAGTGAGCACACTGACTATAAACGTGCTGCACTTGACACAACGGCAACACGCACGAATCTGCTCCCTACACCAAAGTTCGAATTGACATGGAAACCAGACAAGCGAAATACCCTACGCACTATAGTCATGTACCAAGAGAATATGCCTGACATTGTCAGTACCCTCAATTATGTGGACGATACAAATCCTTTATACATCTTTGAAGGTAATCCTCTATTGGAGAAATCTAAACAGTTCAAAGCAGACATCAACTATGCCATGATGATACCGAAACATGAGCAGATGTTTTCCGTTGCGTTGAAATACACGCGAGATTTCGATCCTACACAAAACGTTTTCTATTACAACACTCAGACAGGAGCCTATCGTTATCGCAAAGAAAACACGAAAGGTGGCAATTCTTTCACTGCAGAAATTAGCTATGACCGTGCTCTGGGCGACTGTTGGGAATGGAAGAACACTTTGGGCATAACTTCCGCTGATGCTCATGGAGTTCTGACTGTCATAGATGGTACGAGCGAAAGAACCCTTACACGTCAGAGTTCAAAAATCGTAGAGTATAGACCATCATTCATTTATCAACGAGGTAACTGGAAACTCAATCTCATAGCATGTCCAAAGATTACGCACAACAGCTACCAAGAGAACGAGGTGGCAGCCTATACCATATATAATTATTATGCAAATGCCGATGTACAATACACGTTCCTAAAGAACTTCACGATCAACTTAAATGGTCGTTTTGTCGGACGCAAGGGCTACCACACCGACAGTTTCAATCATGATGACTTTATACTTAATGCTGCAGTATGGTACAAACTCCTAAAGAACAAGCTCACTCTCCGTATTGATGCCAACGACATCTTCAACAACAGTTATGCATATAACAGAACAGAGTCCAGCACCTCCAGAACTGAGTCATCTTATGCATACTCGTTGCATCACTATGCCATGTTCACCATCCAGTACGACTTTGACGCAAAGGGCGGGAAGAATAAATGATAATGTAATATGCCTTATAATAATGTAAACTATTTGACTTATATCGAAAGTTTGAGTTGTATGATAAAAGATATACAAATGCTTAGCAAAAATATAACAAAACATATAATTTGAGTATGTATGTGATATAGTCTCTAGTAGATATCATCTATAATATTGTAATCAATTCGCCCTCATAACATGAAATTCTGTTTTGTAAAACAACATGATAGTATGAAATGTGGCATAGCTTGTTTGCAAATGATATGTGTATATCACGGAAAGATATTTGGACAGGAATTTATCTCAAGTGTTTGCATTACAACTACAGAAGGAGTATCTCTTCTTGGCATTAGAGATGCTGCAGTCACAATTGGATTCAATGCTACTTGTAGACGTTTAAATACAGAAGATTTAACGACTACAGTTCTACCGTGCATTCTTCACTGGAACCAGAATCATTTTGTTGTACTCTATAAGATAAAGAATGGCAAGAAGTTTTACATTGCAGATCCAGCCAAAGGACTGATTACATACACTCTTGACGAGTTCAAGGTACATTGGATAAGCACTCACTCAGACGGTGAGGACAAAGGCGTCGCAATGTTCCTTGAACCGACACCTGCATTCTATGCAAACAAGGATTTCGTCGAAGGCAACAAGGAAAAGCGTTCATTCCGTTTCCTTTTCGGATATATCAGGAAATACAGGAAATACTTCGGTCAGATAATCCTTGGACTCCTTGCAGGAAGTATTCTGCAGCTTGTCCTTCC
>JAGHTW010000140.1 GCA_018065145.1 Candidatus Prevotella equi | reverse complement strand
AATCCAGGAGCATAGAACCAGTCGCCAACAGGTGCTTCGCGAATCCAAGGCTGCACGGCATTGATGGTGTCGGGGAAGTCGAACTCAGCAGTATTCACAGCTCCATTAGTGGTGTCGCGGAACTTGATGATGCTGAACGCATCCACCTTGCCATTCTTCTTCAACTGGCGGTTGTAGTAGTCAGCCATCACCGTCTGCATGGCGTTGCACTTGTAGCCTGTGCCTGTGCCGTTTCCGCAGAACGGACCTTGCATAGTGCCATCGGTGTAGATGAAGTCAGGATCGTAGTTAGCCACCACATCCATCATGCGCAGAGCCCATTGGGTGGCGTACCATTTGCAGTAGTCGAGGTGACGCCAGAAGATACCATCCTTAGGAGGCGACCATCCAGTGTGAGCGCAATCCTCCACCGACTCATATTCTCTCAGGTCGATGCCGTAGAGCAAGCGAGGGTCGTAGCCTTCCCACCATTTGCCCTTGCCATCCTCGAGTGTGAGGTTGCCATCGTAAGGCACTCCAGCCTTTTCGCCATTCTTGTCAGCACCGAAAGCCGTCTGCCACCACCACCATGTGTATTCGTGATGGAAAGTGACACCATAGTGCATGTCATACTTTCGGCAAGCATCTGCCCACTCACGCAGCAAGTCACGCTTAGGTCCTATGTTCACTGAGTTCCAAGGGTGGTACTTCGAGTTCCAGAGGTCGTAGTTGTCGTGATGCACGCCCTGAATCATCAAGAAGCGAGCGCCAGCCTTCTGGTATAGTTTAGTCAGATACTCAGGATCCAGCTTCGTAGGGTTCCAATCCTTCAGCACATCCTTATAGCCAATCTCCGAAGGATGACCGTAGCGCTTCACATGGTTGCGGTTAGCCGCATGACCATCCTTCTCCTTGTATAGGTTGCGAGCATACCAGTCGCCGCTCTCGCCAGCTGCTTGTGGTCCGAAATGTACCCAGAAACCAAACTTAGCCTCTCTCAGCCACTCAGACGAGCCAGGATAATTAGCCTCAATCGATTCCCAAGTTGGCTTGAAAGGACCATCGGTGATAGGAATGTCGAGTTTCACTTCTGCAAACGTGTTGATGTCCGCCAATTTCACCGAGCCGATAGGTTTCTTCTCTGGTATTTCTGGGAAGGGTGGGAGAGTAGGCATCTCGCCTTCCTTCAATGTCTGAGCATTGGCACTTCCTGCACAGAGCAGGGCAAATGCAATTAATAGTGATTTGTTCATGTGTTGTAAGTATCTTGTTCTTAAGTTTATACGCCAGCTTTATTTCGTTCTAATGATTATTCTGCGATAGGCAGGCAAAGTGTATTTGCTGTTGTCGTGCACCTCGCAGATGATGTGGATTTCGTCGTCATGCGCTGTCTCTGGAATGTGAATTTTCACTACCGATTGGTCGTTGCTGAATTCATACAGCTCTACTTCTGTCTTCCCTATGCCTTTCTGCTGATGCCAAAAGAAACTCAATTTGTCGCCATCAGGGTCATACGATTTGGAAGCATCGAGCTTGACGGTTTGCCCTGCTTTTGCCTTGATTACAATGGCATCTGTGCCTTTCTTGCCATTGACTATGGCAACAGGATTGTGGTTGCCTTGTCCCGTCTCTGCCCATTCCATGCGGGCAATGAAGTCGTTTAGGTTGTCGAGGTAGAAGTGGTTGTAATACCCTTCGGAAAGGCGTTGCACAGGTTCCTCCACGCTTGTCCAAGCGTAGGTCGTGGAATCCTTTGTCAAAGCCCATGTGTGGTAACCGCCCCAGCCAGCTTGCATCGGTTCTTCGGGATTGTGAAGACCATTTGGTATGACATTCAGGAACGATGGAGTGTCGCCCTCCACGCCCCATTTGTAGTCAGGATATTGCTTGCCCAATGTGGCATGACCTTGGATTTGCTGCTGTATCTTCTGCCAATTCTGCTTTCCAAGTTCGCATTGCAACTGCCATGCACCTTCGTCCCACACAAACTTCAGGTCGTCGGCAAACTCACGTCGCATCCATTGATGAGAGCTGTAGGCAAGGTTCTCGCGCATTGCCCACACCATGTCCTGATCCGTGATGGTGTAAAGGCGCAACTTGTGCAGAAAAGCCTTCAACTGCTCAGGAGTGCGTGTCTGCTGCACCTTCCAGATGGCTTGTGCCAAAGTGTTGGCTCCACCCCAAGCGCACACCCAGATAGGGCGGTCGTCCTTCTCGTCAGCCAGACGGATGATGAGTTCGCTGCCCTCCGAGTCATTGTCCTTGCCAATCACCCCGATGCCAGCACGCTGACTGCCCATCTTGCAGCGGCTGCGGATGTATTCAGCGCTTGGCCAGTAACCAATCTTCTGCTTTCCATTCTCCTTTTCAAGAGGATAAAAATGCCATTGGCGAGAACGGCGTGAAAGGTTATAAAAGTCTTTTGTGTATGCTTCCACCACCGAGTCACGATAAGCCGCACTCTCCGTAGGATAGGGGTCGCAATTCCAGCCAGTAGAGGTGATGATGCCCTCAATCTCCAGCATATCCGCATAGCAAAGCAGATGAACGAGCGACTCCGTATCGTCAGGTTCAAGGTCAGGTCTTCCGATGTCTGTAAGGATGACCACACGAGGTTTAAGCTGTGCTTGCACTCCTATTGTGAGGAAGCAAAGAAGAAGCAGTGTCAGTATTTTTTTCATTTCATTGTGTCTTTTCTTCGGCGTTCTTGTCTATGATATGATTGATGATCACACCTGCTATGGCGTTGCCGAAGGTGGCGGTGATGTGGCATAGCGAACCGTTGATCTGTGCTTTTGTGGCATTCCAGTCGTGTTCTGCCAGACGCTGGTCGCCCTGAGCATCGGGGAGGGCTATGTCTGTATGGCATTCCCTATTGACACCAAGGTTGCGCATCGGTGGTTCCTCGCTATACACGCATTGGAACTTGCGCGATGGAAACAGTTTCTCGCGTTTGAATTTGTTGCGTATGGCTCTTGCCAGCGGGTCGCCTTTGATTTTCCAGAACTCTGCTTTCCTGACCATGAACGGATCACGCCTTAATGCTGCTCCCATGGAGGAGACGAAGGTGACGTGCTTGGGAAGTGCCGTTGCACGCAGAATGAGGTCGGCTTTTTCTTTCAGCGAGTCGATGGCATCCACGATGTAGTCGTAGTCCTCCATGTGGAATGTGTCTGCTGTCTCTGCCTCGTAGATTTTCTGCAGGTAGACGATGTTGGCGTCGGGATTGATCTCCAGCAGACGGCTGCGCAGAGCTTCTACCTTTACTTGTCCGAGTGTCTTGCTCGTTGCCATCAGCTGACGATTGCAGTTGGTGATGCAGATGCGGTCGGAGTCAACGATGGTGAGGTTCCTCACGCCACTGCGCACCAAGGCTTCTGCACACCATGAACCGACACCGCCCACGCCAAATATCAGCACGTTGGCTTGCTGTATCTTATCGAGATTGTCCATGCCGAGGAGTCGTTCCGTGCGGCTCTGCATATTGCGTTCCGCTGTTGTGATTCTATCACTCATAGTTTTGCTGTCTTTATACCGTCTCGTTGAATCGGTGGGTTGGGTTAGGTCGTCCAGGTTGAAGATAGCGCCATGCCAACACTTCCTCCTGGCAGTTGTCTGGCAATGAATCTGCCAGCACATTCCTGACAAGCTGGTCAAGATGTTCAGGCGATGTCTCCACACGGGCATTGATAATGAGCTTTGCATCACCTGCCATTCCTGCCTTGCCTCGTAAAGTGGTTTGGTTGTCAGCGCCAGTCAAATTGGTTACAGCATAGTCCTTGCCACACTCCATAATCAGTTTCACATGACCTACGCGCAATGACTCGGATGTGATAGCAGAAGTAAGTCTCGACATAATGTCTTTAAGCACATCATCCCAGCAGATGCCTTCGCCCTCCAGATGCAACGTGCCATTCAGCCATCCTAGCACAGCTTCGCCATGTGCATAGCGGTCATAGTCGATGTCGAGAAGCGTCTTGCCTGCTTCCGTGCGACTGCTCACCTCTTGCAGCCATTCATATACACCGACACCTTCGGCACTGCTGATTGCCATAACCTTGGCGGCAGGGAATGTTTGTTGTGTGTCAGAGAGAATCTTGTCTGTCTGCTCCTTTGTGAGCGTGTCCGTCTTGGTTATCAGTATCACATCCGCTTCCTCCAATTGCTTGCGATAGATGTATGCTGCATCTTCGTGCAAGCCTCCGTCGCCATTCTGCAATATGGAGCACAGGCGTGAAGGATCGGCGAGCACGGTGAGGGGAGAAATGATCAGATCGGTGCTGTAGAACTTCTTCAGCGGATTGACGATGGTGGCGGAGAGGTCTGCACAGCTGCCAACAGGTTCTGCTATGATAACATCGGCAACGATGTCTGTGCGCAGATTCTTGATGGCATCTACAAATCCGTTGAAATTGCAGCAGAAACAGCTGCCTGCAACCTCTTCCACCTTGATGTCATCGCCTTGTAGAATGTGAGTGTCCACCAACTCTGGTGCCTGGTCGTTGGTCACCAATCCTACTCTCTTACCTTCTGCCATCAGTCGCTTGGCTGCCTCCCAGAGGAGTGTCGTCTTGCCAGCTCCGAGGAAGCCGCCAGCCAGTATAAGTCTTGTCTTGTTCATTATTTTTAGATTTTGCGATTATTCGATTATTCGGTAATTCAATTTTTTATGATTCACAACAGCATTTGCTATTGTTCTTCTTGTTGGCAGGCTCAAAGATGTACTTGAAGAATGCTGCTGCCAGACAACTGCCAACGATAGGAGCAAGCACATACACCCAGATGAAACCGCCGCACTGGTCGGGGAGGGCTGCATTGCCCCATCCGCAAATGTAAGACACGATGCGAGGTCCTAAATCACGTGCAGGGTTAAGTCCTGCCTGTGTGAGTGGTGCGATGAAGAATATGATGCTGCTGACCGTCAAGCCGATGAAGAGAGGTTGCATCGTCTCTGATGGGCGACCTACATTGCATCCTTCCGTCAGGGCAAAGATGAACAGAGCGAGGAGGAATGTGCCGAACCCTTCGGCAAACATAGCCAAAGGCAGAGACACAGTTGCTACTGGTGCATCGCCTGGGTTGGGATAGAACTCGCCAAACATTCGTGCAGTATCAACACTTGCTGCCGTGCCACGCACTATGTCGTGCGCTGCCTCGTATGCCTCAATCGAACTGCCAAAAAGGAGAAACAGCACAAATCCTGCACATACGGCTCCTGTCAACTGCGAAACCAAGTACCCTGGCAGTTTGCTGATCTTCATTCTGCCTGCTACAACCATCGCAATGGAGATAGCAGGATTGAGATGTGCGCAGCAGATGTTGCGTGTGAGGAAGATGGCAAGCGTAACGGCGATGCCCCACACCATGCCAACTTGGAAAATACTGTTGTGTTCGCCAAACAGTACTGCTACTGCCACACACGAACATCCAAATAAAGTCAAGATGAATGTGCCCAAGAATTCACCTAAATAGCCTTTCGTCTTCATTTTGTCTTTTCTATTTGTTTATATTATTGTTGTTCTTTCTCATTACTATTGCAACTGCAATTTAATGATGTTCACGCAGAAAGCAGGAACCTCGAACTTTACGGTGTGAGGATCTGTTGCCTTAGCTTCTGCCTGTGCAGGATAGATGGCACGAGGGTTCTGCAGCGTGTTCTCGTCATCACCACTTGCTGACGACAGGCGAGTGAGGGCTACAGCGTTTGGTGCGCTAACGTCAATCTGGCAGTTGGCGAGGTTGAGGATGCCATCGGCGTGACCTTCGCCTAAGTTTACCACCTTAACGTACATCACCTTGGATGCCTCGTCGATGGTCGTTGTGGCATAGACACCTTCCATCGCTGAACTCTTCTGTATCTTGCAGACAAAATCCTCCTTGCCGTCTATGCTGCATCGAAGGCTGTCACCCTCCACATCGACCTGAATGGTGTACCAGCGGTTGTTCTCTACATGGAAGCGAGATTCACGTCCTATCTGTATTCTACCACTACCGATGGTCTGCTCGGCATTGTTCTGCACGTTGCCCCATCCACCGATGTTATACCAAAGGAAATGCTTGTTGTCCAGATAGTTGGCAATAGCCATGAAGCCTTCTGCACCCTCACGCTTCATAGCCTCCACCTTGTAGGTGTATTTCTTTGCAGAGATAGGGAGAGGACACGTAGCGATGGCAGGTTGTTCGTTGGAAGTCTGAACATAGTTGCCGTTCTCCACCGTCCATTTTCCGTTCAGCGGTGTCCATGTAGAGAAGTCTCCGAGGTTGGTTTCCTTGCCATCGATGATGAGGCGAGGGTTACGGTACTCCACGGTGGTGTTGTATGAAGCCAGACCTACATTTACAGGTTTATCTTCTTCCTCCTCTGCTTTCTCTGGCATTTGCAGCGACCATGTGCAATCTGTCTTCAGAACACGTGTGCCTATGTTGTTAGGGAAAAGTTGCTGAACATAGTACGATGGTGTTCCCATACAGTCGCGTGAGTTGAAGCGTATCATGTCAGGACGCCAGCGTGCATCATTCTCATTGACGAAAATAGGAGCGTATGAGTTCATCACCACCACATCGCTGTTGTTCTCCATACCCATCATATAGACAGCCTCGCCAAGGGCAGCGTTGAGGTTGCCTATGTCGCCAAACTGACTCGTCACGGCATATTCGCCAACATAAACCTTGTGACGGTCGCGAGGATAGGTGTCATACTTATTGAAGCGCTCTGCAAACCACTTAGGATTGCGATAGTAATGCTCATCCACCATATCCACAGGGTAATTGTTGCGCCAGCTTGGGTTGTCCGTACTCCAACTCTCCACATTACCGATGCACTTCACGTTAGGGTACTTCGCCTTGATGGCATTATAGAACTGGATGTATCGCTCTGGGTAGTGGTCAGACTGGTCAGAGTTGTTATCCATGCTGTAGTTGTAGTTCTCGTTGCCTATCTCAATGTATTCCAGATTGAAAGGCTCAGGATGACCGTTCTCAGCACGCTTCTTGCCCCACTTGGATGTGACAGGACCATTGGCATACTCCAGTGCGTCCATACATTCTTCTATCCAACTGTCAATCTTGTCGTAAGGGTCACACCCACCATGCCATATACCTACATTCACCACATAGAGAGGCTTTGCGCCAAGATCTTCGCTCAGCTGCAGGTATTCATGGAAACCGATGCCGTCGCTCGTGCGGTAGCCCCAGTTGACATTGGCATGTCCTTCACGCTCCTCAATAGGACCTATGGTACGCTTCCAGCGAAACGCATTGTCAGGGCTCTGCTGTCCTTCCACAAAGCACCCTCCAGGGAAACGCATGAATCGTGGATGCATGTCGGCAAGCATCTGGGCGAGGTCAGGTCGCATACCGTTAGGACGGTTCTTGAATGTTGGCGGGAAAAGGCTCACTACGTCAATCTGAATCTCGCCAGCTTTGTCTGCCGTTAATACGAACTGCGCCTTTGCATCGTTGGCTGAAGCCTTAAACTCCGCACTCACCTTCTTCCATTCCTTCTTTGCATTCACCTTCACAGGAGCAGAAGCAAGCACCTTTCCATCTGTGCCTACGAGCTTAGCGGTGAGAGTTCCCTTATACCCCTTGTCGCTTCTGATGAAGAACGAGAGCTGGTATTTGCGTCCTTCTACGGCATTGATGCCCCAGAAACCTTCGTTGCGCACACCGTCGCCCTTTTCGCTTATGCGTACGTTCAATGCGTTATGCTGCACGCTGTTCAGAAGATTCTGCTGGGTGAGACTTATCTGTGCATTGCCTTCTGCCGACCAACTTGTGATGCGAGGTGTCTGTCCCTCCTGTACGCGGTTTCTTCCTCGTCTGCCAAGAGTGCCAGGTGCTACCAAGTCATCCTCAAACGAACGGTTGCGGATAAGCTCAGCATAGAGACCGCCATCAGCGGCATGGTTTATGTCCTCGTAGAATATGCCATAGTGTGTAGGACTTATGGCCGGACCTTGATTATTGGCATCAACATTGATAACAACCTGTGCCGAGAGGCTTGTGGTCATACTTGCCATGAGCACTGCCAAACAAATGTTTCTTGTTTTCATATCTTTGTCTTTTTTTGAGTTTTCGTTTTTGTATTTTGTCATTATCTGTTCTCTGTGGTATATTCAAACCAATCGAAATCGGCATAGCCCTTCTTATCTGTACCCTGTGCAAAGACACCGAGCATCACCCCTGTGAATCCACCAATGACTTCGGTAGATAGATAGCGGAAATCCATCTTGCAGAGCGTCTCGAAGGCTTTGCCATTCTCAGAAACCTGCATGTAGTAATACGCTCCATCGGAACTGATGCGAAGATACGCCTTCTTGCCCTTCAGCGTGATTTCCTTTTCAGAATGAGAAAGTTCGCCAAGACGGATTTTCGGACGCACAACAAGCCGTCCACCTCGATTCTCCACAATGACATCATAGTGATTGAGCGGAGCAGCGTATGCAGTGATGCCAGCCTCAGAACCTTCTGCAAGATGAGAAGCATCGAGCAAGGTTGTGGCAGTAAAAGACTTCTCTGTCTGTCGTCTTGCTACGAAAGTAGGAGAAGTTGCTGCATCAAGTGACGTTGTGGTAGGGTGAAGACGGAGCCATCCCTTTCGCTCGGTGAGCGAGTAGCATGAATAGTCGGGATTGCCGATGCTCATCCATCCCCAAGGCAAACCGATGGAACTGTAGCTGTCACTCGGTACGTTGCGCTTTACATAGTTGAACTCTTCACGCTCAGGGTCCGTAGCCATCGTCACTTGTGGCAAGGTCTTGCACTTCATATCCACCGACAGAGTGCCGTTGCCATTCACCACAGGCCAAGCATTCTTATCCCAACGCACAGGAGCAAGCATCGTCTCGCGCCCCATCACGTGCAGCAGATAACCACTTGTGCGATAGCCGAGACAAATCATCCACCACGATGAGTCGGGTGCTTGCACAAGGTCGGCATGACCGAGACCTTGTATCTCGCTGCCCTGCATCTCCATGTTGAAGTGCGAGAGGATAGGGTTGGCACGGTTCGGCTCGTAAGGCCCGAAGAGCGATCGGCTGCGAAGGATATTGACCTGATGCCCATGTTCCGTACCACCTTCAGCAAGCATCATGTAATAGTAGCCATCCTTCTTGTAGATGTGAGGTCCTTCAGGATAGCGACCTCCAAGACCTGTGCCAAGATGATGAATTTCACCGAGCTTCTTGCCTGTCTCTAAGTCAATCTCACAAATCTTGATGTCGCCTTCCTTCCAAAGAAAGTATGTCTTGTCGCCCTCGAAATAGAGCGTAGGGTCGCACGAGCCGATGGCAAAGTCAATTACTATAGGTTCTGACCATTCTCCAGCAGGATTATCTGTCCATACATAGAAATGACGACGTGAAGGAAAGACGGTAGTGACCATGTAGAAACGCTTGTTGCGCTCGTTGTAGCGGATGGTTGTGGCATAAACACCTCCATTCGTCCAACCAAGTTCTGCGTTCTGCTGGGAATACAAACCCGACAAATCGAGTTGAGACGGACGGGTCAAGCAGTTGCCCACTTGCTCCCAGTGTATCAAGTCTTTGCTATGAAACACAGGCACTCCAGGGAAGTATTGGAAAGTCGAATTGACCAAATAGAAATCATCGCCAGCTCTGCACACCGAAGGGTCGGCATGAAAGCCTGGAAGCACAGGGTTCTTGAAACCTTGTGCAAATGCGTTGCAAATAGTAAGCAACAGCAGTAGTGTCAGAAATATCTTTTTCATATTATATTCGTTTATAAGTCATCATTCTTTTCCATGATACGATGGATGTTCATTGTCTGGATTGATGATGAGTTTCTCAACCACAATCTCAGGGTCAATCATCACGACCTTTACCGTGTGAGTGCCTTCCGACGGTATGTTGAGGTCGATGCTCAGCCAACGGAGATTGTCGAAAATCTCGCTGCGCATACGCTGGCGGAAGCCTGAGAGATAGATGTCACTTGCAGGTTGTGGCAGAGGTTTCAGCACCTTCGAGCGAGCAATGTTCTCCTTAGTGTATTCGTTGAAAGTATCTACATAACCTTGGCGTGCATCGATTGTCTGCATCTCACCATCATCAATGCGAATGCCGATGCGAAGACCACGGCTTGGGTTGATGTCATTTGTAGGCAGAATGCCAAGGGCGAGCTTGTTTTTGCCTGCCAGCTTGAAGTCAACGTCATACTCCAATGTCGCACCATCACCTTGCGGACGGCTCTGTGCTGTGACAGGTTCAATGCCCATATTTCCTTTGCCACGACCAACGTCAGGGAGGAAAGTCCAATGGGCATCGTCAGTTTTGGTTCTGCGCGTGTAGTCGTATGCCATGATAGCAATCTCATTGGCTTCTGCAAACTTCTTGTCGTATGGCTCGTTTGCCTTAGGGAGAGTATTATCGTCTGGCATTGACCATTGACGATAACCAATATGCTTATCGAGCATCATACCGTCCCATTTTCCTCCTGCTATTACCTTATTATATTTATAGGTCATCTGCTTGTCACGCTCAAAGAGTTTCTGCATCGTCAGCGTGTCGCCCATCGTGGCAGCAAGGTAAATCTTTGCCACTCCAGCACTTCCCACTGCTGGGTATTCCACAAGCTGATAATAAGCGTCTTGCATCTCGGTGGGCAATTTCTTGCCAAGAGCAAGAGTGCGCTTCTCAAGTTCATCCCAACGCTCATACATCCTTTGTGCCTCACCCGTTTCCACGCTATAAATGCCCACACGCTGCACCTCTGGCTTGCGCTCCAGATTCATCTTTGAATACTCGGTCACGATGTCGGCAATCTCTCTGGCATGTTCGCCACCAAAGATGCTTCGTGCCCAATCCACCATGTACTGGTCAATCTTGTTGGCAGGATAAGCGTCTGGATTCCAGGCATAGCGCATGATGAAGTCGATAGGCATTTCCTTTGGTTTGAGGTCGCCAACATTGATTATCCAGATGCGGTCGATGCCTGTCTGATAGGCGAGGTTCAGCTGCTCACGAATCTTTGCTGCCGTAGTGGTGTTCACCCATCGGTCGTTCCAAGGACCACCATTCATGTCTATGTGGTAGTACATTCCCATGCCGCCTTTGCGCGAGCGCTCTTTCTCAGGACCTGTGCGACGGATGTAACCCCAGTTGTTGTCGCAGAAGAGTAGGGTGACATCATCAGGTACGGTGAAACCAGCATCGTAGTAGCGTTGCACCTCTGTGAAGATTGCCCACATCTGTGGCACTTCGCTTGCAGGCTTCTTATACACTCGCTCAATTATCTCACGCTGACCATCAACCACATCCCTCAGCGTTTTCATGTTGTCCTCATCATCGCCCTTGCCCATCGCCACGTCGCCGTCGCCACGCATACCGATGGTGATGAGGTTGTCGTAGTTCTTGTTGCGAGAGAGACCCTCCTCAAAGAATAGATCAATGTTTGTCTTGTTTGTAGCATAATCCCACGCACCGATGCTGTCCTTTCGGTAAACGTATTCCTTATGAGCACGCATCATTGGTTCATGGTGCGATGTTCCCATCACAATGCCATACTCATCGGCAAGCACAGGCGAGAGAGGATCGTCTTCGTTGAAGCGGCTATCCCACATGGCTGGCCACAAATAGTTGGCTTTCAGACGAAGCAGGAGTTCAAACATCTTGCAGTACATCTTCGAGTTGATGCCGCCAAACTGGTTTGTTGCCCATGTGCCAAACGATGGCCACTCGTCGTTGATGAAGATGCCACGATACTTCACCTTTGGCGAAGGCTGCACCGTGCGACCTGCCTGCCAGTAGAGCTTGTCCTTATGAGCAACGGGAGCATCAGCCCACCAGTACCAAGGCGACACGCCTATCTTCTCCGAAATCTCGTAGATGCCATAGATAGTGCCTCGCTTGTCGCTGCCAGCCACCACGAGGTTGCCATCAGCCATTGTCTCGATGATGTAGCTTTCCCACTCGCCACGCACACCATCCACATTCAGCTTCTTCTGCTTGATGAGCGTGTCAATCAGCTTGCTCTTGCCGATAGTACCAATAATCACGTGTCGTCCTTCGCCTTTCGGCAACTTGCTGAATGTCTGTAATGCAGGGGTGATTCCTGCCACACGATTCACATCTTCACGCAAATCATTGGCAGCCCTCAGCACACCTTTCCAGTCATTTGCATCAACTGCAATTGTAGCAGCCTTACCATTGTCGGCAAGGCAAAAGTCTTTGTTTTGTGCAATTGTATTTAATGCGCAAAAAATGATAACAAATATGAAAGCAAATTTCTTCATATAGTCTTTATTCTGTCAAAATTTCAATATCCTCATACGCAGCTCTTTCGCCAGCGTTCATGCTCTCTGCATCAATGCGAAGCAGGCCTGAGTTGACGGGGGTGATGCTTACGCTCTGCCAGATAGGGTTGTTGACGATGTTGGAGAACTCGCCCTCGCTGATGCGTTTCCATTCACCGCCCATCATTGCCCAGAAGGAATAGCGAGTGATGATTCCCTTCGCTCCTTGTCCTTGCGGAGGAAGGTAGCGGAAGCCTTTTACCGTCTTTGTGCCTTCAAGGTCGATCATGATTGAGCGAGAAGGGGAGTCGTTGCTGCCCACCATGAAGATGTTGAGTTTTGACGAGAACTTCTCGCCCGAGTTAGGAATGTCGGACGTTAGTTTTGGGGCGTGGAACACACCCATCCGAGTGATGATTGGCGTTGCCTTTGTGTCGGTAATGGTCATGCGGAGACGAGTGGCAGTCACCTCTGGGAAACAGATGATGCGCTTCCTGCCTATCGTCTCAAGTCCATCGCCCGAGTCGGCGAGTTCATCCTTCAATGGCACCCATTCGCCATCCACAAATGCCTCAAGCTTAAATGCCTTCACTCGCTGTCCACGACTGATATCCTCGCATGCCATGAAGCGGTTGAAGGTGGTTGGGCGCTTGAAGTTGAGAACTAACGTGTTGTCGCCTTCCTTCTTTGGCTTTATGCCTTTGGCAAGGTCGTGGTCGAAGATTTCATGAACCATATTCGCAAACACCGTTCCACGAATGCTGTCGATAGGCGAGATAAGACCATTAGGCATGATAGGGAAGTTGAGAAGCAAGGTAGAATTGCGACCAACCGATTTATAATAGGTGTCCATCAACTTTGACAGCGACTTCACGTGTGCGTCTTCCGTTGTGTGGTAGAACCATCCTGGACGAATGCTGGTGTTTGTCTCACCCGGACACCACACATCGCCATCCTCCATGCCGTAGTGCAGATCGCCCCATTCGGGATCTTTCGTGCTGCTCATCATGCTCCAGTTGCGATGACCAATGTTGCCTGCCTCTGTTCCAACCCAGCGAAGGTCGCCACGGCGGTTAGCGCCATCGTTCCAGATGACGCAATGCGGCTGAAGCTTGCGAATCATGTCGTATGTCTCGTCCCACTGATAGTATGACAGGCGGTCGATTGTGCGTGTCTCGTTAACACCGCCATACCAGCCGCTGCCTCCATTGGCACCGTCAAACCACACCTCAAACACGTCGCCATAGTTCGTCAGCAGTTCACGTAGCTGATTGCGGAAATAAGTCACATACTCTGGCTTGCCATACTCAGGATGGTTTCTGTCCCAAGGCGAGAGATACACAGCAAACTTCAACCCATACTCCTTGCAGGCATCGGCAAGCTCTCGCACCACATCGCCCTTGCCATTCTTCCAAGGCGACGACTTCACCGAATAATCTGTATATTCCGA
>JAGHTW010000208.1 GCA_018065145.1 Candidatus Prevotella equi | reverse complement strand
GATAAAAAGCCCATATAACAAAACAATCACATATTTACGATTTTCAGCGGAAACACTATTAATTTACCCTATTTCCGCTGGCTATCGATGCTTTTTGTTGCGATTTCCAGCGGAAACAGCAACTTTTTTATACATTTCCGCTGATTATCCGAATTATTTTTGTATATTTGCAGCAGAATTAACATTACAAAAAGCACTTACTTGAACATAGTATAAATAATTTTGATTACTTACTTAAAATATGATTGTCGGCAGAGAAATAGAACAGCATACTCTTTCAAGGTTGCTAGAAAAAGAAGAATCACAATTCTGTGTGGTCTATGGCAGAAGACGTGTAGGAAAAACATACCTCATACGTGAAACGTTCAATTATCAATTTACCTTCCAGCATACGGGAATGTCAAAGACAGCAAAGCACGGACAGTTGACAGCCTTCCGTGACTCCCTGCGTACCTGTGGGTTGACGGGATGCAATACCCCCAAGACCTGGATAGAGGCATTCTCTCAACTAAAGTTGCTCATCGAACGCGCCCCAAGTGGCAAGAAGGTCATCTTTATTGACGAGCTGCCATGGATGGATACGCCGAAGAGTGGTATGATTAGTGCATTGGAGAACTTCTGGAACGGATGGGCTACGGCAAGAGCGGAGAAAGACATCGTACTGATAGTATGTGGCAGTGCAACGTCATGGATTACAAAGAAACTGTTGAAGAACAAGGGAGGACTGAGAGGGCGTCTGACAGAAAAGATAAAACTATCACCTTTCACGCTCCATGAATGTGAGAAGTATGCAGACAATGTGGGACTGGGCATGACAAGAAGAGACATCATGGATACCTATATGATATTAGGAGGCATACCATATTATTGGAGTTTCCTGCGCAAGGGATACAGCGTAGCACAGAATATTGACGAGCTCTTTTTTGCTGAAGACGCAAAACTTACAGATGAATTCGACGCATTGTATGCAATTCTCTTCAACCGACCAGAGAAATACATAAAGGTCATAGAGGCACTGAGCAAGAAAAAATATGGTTTAACAAGAATTGAAATACTGAAAGCAACGAAAATTCAGGACGGTGGCACCTTCACCACGGTGCTGGAGGAATTGGACCAATGCGGCTTTATACGATACTACGTATCACTGAACAGCACCGAACAGGGAGGGCTATATCAACTGATAGACAACTACACCCTGTTCCATTACCACTGCATCAAGAAAAACACCTTTGCTGATGAACATTACTGGACCCACACATGTCTCAGCAATGACCATAACACATGGCAGGGACTAGCCTTCGAGCGTATCTGCCTACAGCACACAAGGCAGATAAAGAACGCCATGCAGATTACAGGTATGTTGTCAAATGTATGCTCATGGCACACCGCGAAGACAGAGGAACATAACGGTGCGCAGGTCGATCTCCTCTTCTCAAGAGCAGATGGCATAATAAATCTTTTTGAGATAAAATACAGCAAGGATCCTTTCTCCATAGATGCGAAATACGCCAAGGAACTGGAAAACAAACTGTCCGTCTTCCGTACTGTAACAAAAACGAAATGCGCCGTTCATCTCACTATGCTTACTACCTACGGCATCACTGCTAACAAATACAGCAACATGGTAATGCAGAGTCTTACCGCAGACTGTCTGTTTATAAAGTAACACCACCGTACACTAAATAATTTTGAACATAAAAAAAAGTCCAGACAACAGTATTACTGCCGTCTGGACTTTAATTATAGAATCGTGATAGTTCGTCTTGTTATTCAGCGTCATCGTCAGAGAACCATGATGCTCCCTTGCTCAGCTGAACGCCACTACCTTCTTCTCCTGTCAATTGATCAGTATTGTCGGTTACAGAACCTGCGAGAATGCTGTTGCCTTGCAATAGAACCACAGCCATCTTTGGTTCGCAATATAACTTTTTCATTGTCATAAATACTTTTGTTATGTTTTAATATTACTTTACAACCTTCTTACCATTGATGATATAAAGGCCCTTAGCATTAGCGTTCATTACACGGCGACCAGAGAGATCGTAGATGTTATTGTCTGTATGCTTCTTCTCCTTTGTTGGAACAGTGTAAACACCTGTTATTGTCTCATCACTGTCAAAGACGAATGATTTCTTAACATTAGAAAGCATATCCTTCTTTACTCTAAGGAACGCCTTGTATGGCTTTGTGATGAATGGTGCACCAGTGCTGTTCATCCAGTAGAAACCTACATTCTTACCCGTCTTGTCAAGAGAGAGGGTGTAGTAGTAATAGTCGCTGGATATATAACCATAGTAATCGTCGTTCCAATTGCGATATAGGTTCAAATCAAAGTCATGCATGCTACCGTACAACTGATTGTTTTCTCTAAGAGTTTCACTGTCGTCACCAAATTCATCAGTCAAAGTAACAGTATATGTACCAGAAGCACCCTTCAACACGACTGCCTTACATACCCACTGCTGGATTCTATTACCATCTTCATAGGTTTCGTAACTTGTTCTGTAGCTGTTCACGATGTCACCAGGATTATATGCTTTTTCGAAGTGGAAGCTACCTGATTCATCAACATAACCAATATAACCTACAGTACCCTGTGGGATAATCCAGTTGCGGTCATAGCAGAAAGTAGAGTAACCAGCAGAAGAGATTGTAACAGGAACGGTCAAAGGATTCTCGCTATTCCAATTTCGTGGAACTACAGAGTACAATCCTCCATAAGGGATGTATTCCTTGTAGAGGCAAGAAGCTCCATTGAATGTACCATCATAAGCTACACCTGCCACCCAGTCCCTCGTGCAATAGTAATCATAAGTGCTAGAACCATATCCGTCAGAAGGTGTAATGTGAACAGGCCAATCGGTCATCAGTCCTACCTTAATATAATTCAGGTTAGAGCAGTTGTAGAACATCTGAACATAGCAACCGTCAACGAGAGAAGGAGCAGGAAGTTCTGGTGCAGTCTGGAGCATTTGACAATAAGAGAACATCTGCTTGTAGCAATCCACTGCAAGTTTTGTAGCAGGGAGACTTGCAGGCGCATTCTGCAAATTGTGACAATTATTGAACATCATCTGATAACAACCAGGAGCAATATTCATTGCAGGAAGTGCTGGAGCTGTCTCAAGATTCCAACATTCGCCGAACATACTATAGTAACAGTTAGCATCAAGATTTGTAGCAGGAAGTGAAGGAGCACCGTTAAAGTAAACGGCCCACTCAAACAATCCTTTATAGCAGTTAGCAGAAAGAGTTGTAGAAGGCAATACAAGGTTTGAAGCATTCATCAGGTAATGGGTATTACCAAAAAGTTCTTCGAATACTCCCTCAACACCATCAGGGTCATCAGAACCCTCCTCATAATGAGGCTTTGCCTCTGGAAGTGTCATAACCTTACCATTAGAACGAAGCAATGTAGTTATATCACCACCAACTTCATAACGGGTATGACCGTAATATGGATAATATTCTATAGGATATATTTCATCATAAGGCATCTGATAGCCACCTACTAAGATGTTTGAATAATAGAGTGATTCATTACCTGTTATGGAAGCACGCAAATAGATTCTTCCATATGCAGGGAGATTATATCGTTCATTTCCAAATACATTCCATTCCTCTTTGTCGTATGAATACTCAAGTCCGTAATTATATCTGTTGCCCTCGCCCCATGCTATCCAAGTATTTTCATCATCCAGGTTCTGGATGTAGAAGTAGTTGATAGGGTCTGTATCAAGAGGCAACAGGAAGTCAGCTGCTGTCAAAGGAGTTTCGTGCTCTGTATCGGTAATTGCAAAGCAAGCGCCACAATCATCGCACTCGTCGTATGCGCTATGACCATGTATCTGGTCTGTTGACTCTACTTCCTCGTGACGTGTAAGGTTCTCGTGAGCACAGCCGGAAGGGGCTGGAGTTGTGGTTTTGAAAGAGATTTCCATTGCTGCATTCCAAGCGCCATCAAACTGGAATGTACTACGATCAATCTTTACTGCACATGAAGACAAATCATCACTTGCCTGAGCTGTAAAGTTATATGCCATGCTAATTGTGTTGCCATCAACAGTAACATCACTATCTTTTGTTTTTGCTTCAAGCTTTTCTCCATTGTTCCAGAGAGAGACGGTGTACGAAGGGCCTAAATCTGGATTTATAGAACTAACACTAGGTAAAACAACCTTCACAGAAAGATTTCCAGACGTAAGACTACCCGACAACACTTCTGCATAAGGCATTGCATCCTTTGAATATATATTACTATTAAATGAAACTTCATCGACAGTTAAGTCATAACTCGTAATGTAATATCTCAAATCATTACCGAATGGTGTAAAATTTGAGAATGTAGCAGTTATGGTATTGCCTTCAACTGTATGGGTGTGATAGTAATTGTAGGATGTTGCAATAGAATAATAACTTTGTGGATTATCAAGATGATAGAGGGATAGACCATCCCAGTCTCCTGATGAGATCGCCACCGTCGTTGCATCGGGGAAAGTAATCTTCAATGTTACATTACCACTTTCAAAGCTACCGCTGATAACCTCGAAGTACGGATCTGCCGCCCACGAGGCGATGCTCGTGACAAGGAGCATCAAGAATAGTAAAAATTTCTTCATTGTTTTGTTTTGTTATTTTATTGATTTAATTGTTTGTTCTATTGCGAATTACCTTCCGAGGTAGGTGTTGATGACGATGTTGGCATCCTCCATTGTTACCTTGCCGTCACCGTTTACGTCGGCACCGTTGGCGCTGCCGCCAGACGTGATGTCAACAGAGGTAGAGACTTCTTCGGAATCTACCAAACCATCGGCAGAGGCGTAGGCAGTAACGATGAATGTGCCGCCGTTTACCTCAGTGCGGTCTGTGGCGTAGTCTTCCATGGCGAGCTTGTAGTGTACCTGCGCACCCTCAGTAGGACATGTGATGACTACCTTGCCGCCAGCGGTGGTGATCTCTGGCTTGTCGCAGTATGCAATGAAGGAATCCTTGTATCTGAAATTCTTCCACACCTCAGCTTCTGTGTATGCTTCTATTGCTTCAGGCAGCACGTGAAGCGTTCCGTAATCTGTAGTAAAATAGTAGAAGACGCCATCGCTTATTAGCTGTGGGGTAGTGGAAAGGTTTGTTACGTTAGTAAGGCTATAGCAGTAGAAAGCGTCATGACCAATATGCTTGACGCCAGAACCTATTACCAGCTTCTTTAATCCTGCATAAGAGAAGGCACCGTCTGCGATGGAGTCGATGCTGTTAGGAATGTTGACTGCAGTCAGATAGTTACAGCCTGCAAAGGTTCCTGCTTCGATTTTCTTCATCTTTGATGGGATTGTGAACTTTGTCAGTCCGCTATAGGTGAAGGCCGACTCTCCAATGCTGTCAACGGTCATAGGGACGTTGATGTCCTTCAGGGCTGAGCAGTAACCGAAGGCGTTGGCTTCAATCTTTGTCAGTGTCTTTGGCAAGGTTACGTTCTCAAGCTTTGAACAAGAGTAGAAGGTGTTTCCTGGAATCACCTTCAGACCGTTGCCAAATTTGACGGTAGCGAGATTGGTGCAACCAGAGAACACGGAGGTTCCCATGTAGCCTACGCTGCTTGGTATTTCGATGGACGTAAGACTGCTGCAACCGGTGAACGTGCTGAAGTCGATAGAGGCTACGTTGCTTGGTATGTTGACCGTTGTGAGGTTCTTACAGTAATAGAACACGTCATAACCTATGCTTGCCAAGGTGCTTGGAAGCTTTGCTGATTGGAGACTTGAGCAGTAATAGAAGGTATTGTTACCCATGGAGGTGACACCTTCAGGTATGTCGATGGCCTTGAGGTTTTCGCACTTGTAGAAGGCGTAGTTGCCAATGGTCTTCAGTGATGCTGGCAGGTTGATGGATGTCAGTCCGGCACAGTCGTAGAAACACTTCTCCATTATGGTTGTCGTACCGTCCTTGAGGTTGATGGATGTGCCTGCAGGCATGGTTCCGACATTCTTGTATGCTATCTTGCCTACGTAGTTCAGGCCCTGTGGCAGGTTGTCAATCCATTTTGTCTTGTCGAAGACGGAATAGCCCATTGTCTCTACGTTGGATGGCAATGTGATATTCTCCAGGTTGGTACTGCCGTAGAACAGGGAGTTTGGCAGATCCGTGATGTTGTCTGGCAGTACGACGGAAGTAAGTTTTGTGCACTGAGAGAACATGCTGGTGCCAATCTTTGTGACCGTGTTGGGCAGGGTGATGGATGTGAGCGAAGAGCCATAGAAGGCGCTTGAGCCGATCTCTGTGACGGTGCTTGGTATGTTGACCGTTTCCAGTCCTGACTGATAGAAGGCATACATGTCAATCTTCTGCACGCCCTCGGCGATGGTTACGGACTTGAGGTTAGGGCACTTCTGGAATGCGAAGGAACCGATGGCTGTTACGGGGTACGTCTTGCCCTCGTAGGTTATGCTGGCAGGTATCTCGTAGCTGGCTTCGGTGTAAGGGTCGGAGTTGTTGTACGTGACGGAGGTTGTGGTGTTGTAACTGACTATACTGTAATATAGTCCGTTAATCTTTACTGTCGCAGCATATGATGTGACAGCCATAGTCAATAGTGCGACGAGCGCACATAGTCTTGTAATTGTCTTCATATCGTTTGTTATTGTTTGTTGCTGTTGTTATCGTGATGGGAAACGTACAAAAACAGGCTAAGGTCTGCATCGCAACGCATTCCTGATGTTTCAGAAATGATTTACGATGCAGACCTTAGCCTGACGTTATTTCGTGTTGTTTTATTTAATGCTGACGAATTACCCCCCCGAATGCTACAGGACACAAAGCAATTACCTGCACGCTGTTAGCATACAGACTTGTTGTTACCTTGGTGAATGTAGCGTATGTTCCGTTGTTGAAGAGCATTATCTTTCCGCCAATTGGTTTATTGTTTGCACTTTTCGGTTTCCAATTTCGGTGCAAAGGTACACAAAATCGTTGAATTATAGTACTATATCTCCAATCATATTGTCGTTTCTTCTCTATATTTGTGACATATATCAAGCAGAATGTAGGATATTTTATTTTTCAACGTAAATATTTCATTTAGTATAATTAAAATTTTCGATAATTTGCGTTTAATTCTCGGCAATTCACGTTTAGCGAAAGCGTAAATCCACAAGTGGAGTCTCCTGCTCATAGCCGTTATGCTGTACGAGCCAGTCAACGATTATCTTTTCAAGCCCTGTTTCTGAAGTGTCCATAGTTTGTAATTTACAGTCTTATGTATGTTCTGTTACGGTTACCTCCCCTTGCTTCGAGATATCCATACTCCGTAAGTTGACGCAGGTAACGTTTTGCTGTTGTATCGGTAAATCCGAACTGCTTTATAATCAATTCTGTTGTGAATTCCTTTTTATCGGCCACAAACAAGAGAATATCGGCCAGTTTATCGGCCAAAGAAGGCTTTATCGACCATTTACCGACCATTTTCTTTACATAATTATGTTTATCGGCCATTTCCGAATCAACACTCTTCATGTATTGGTCAATATCATTTCTGAGATGCTGGTTGTGCAGGCGACTCATACAATTCAGGAAAATCTCGATATCCTCGCCTTCTCTTGTGTCAATCAGAGCCTGTATGTATTCTGCCTTATCTTCTTTTAGCACTTTCGTTGGCAGTACCCCATACTCCATCTGTAAGAGGTTCATCAGCAGTCTGCAAGTTCTTCCATTGCCATCAGCCCATGGGTGAATAGTAACAAGTTCGAAGTGTGCCCAGAAACTAAGGTCATAGACAGCTGCAATATCTGACGGATTTATCTCACTACGCCTTTTGTTCAGTTCTTCACAGAAAGCTTCAAGCTTCATTGGCACTTTTAGGTACGACATATAAGACTTACCTCCTATGCCCGCTGTTACATTAAGTTTGCGTAATTCGCCCTTTGATGCGTCGAAGTCACCGCCAAGGGAATGGTATTCGCTTCCAGTGCGAGCCATCACCTTTGATGCAAGAGTAACAAGCCAATCTACGGTTATCGGTTCGTGCTTACAAATCCACTGCATACCATATTCGTATGCAACCTTCAAGTCAAGGTTCATCATCTGTTCCACCATAGTACGCCTGCTGCTGGTTATTCCCTCATCAAACAACAGTTGTGCCTCCACCTCCGTCACGGTGCTACCCTCAATGGCTGTGGAATGGGTAATGATGGAGTACAGATAGAACTTTTCGTAGTCTATCTGGTCAGAGATGCCGAGTTCCTTATGTTGCTCAAGCAGTTTAAGTAATATGTCTTTGTTCTCTTGCGTCATTCGTTAACATACTTTTATCTGAATACATGCCCTTCATCATTTGAAAGTTTGTTGTCCATTGGTTTCGTTTGATTTTGTTGCAAATTTAATAAAAATCCATGACTTGCGCAAATTAAATTGCACAAGTCATGGATTTTTCAAAGATAACAACTATCATATCTCCAATCATATTGTCGTTTCTTCTCTATATTTGTGACATGTTACGTATATTACCGCCTAATCTTCATTATCCTCTGTTGATGGTAACAGATAGTCACTTGCCTTTGATGACGAGATAGCAGACTTGCCTGTTTTGCTTTCCAACTGCTTTCGTGCTGCCTTTGCCACACTGCCTCCCTCCTTGGCTATCTTCGCACTCTGAGTGTAGCCTTTTGGATTCTTCAGTTTGGATATTTCTGCTGTTGATGCCTCTGCAAGCATATTGAGAGCAAGCTCTACGTTGGTCATGTTGTCACGCAGATTCTCTTTCTTCAGACCTTTGTGCTGCTTATACTGGCGTGTGGTCATGCCACTCCATTCACGCGTGATGATGTCAGTCAGCGAAGCGTACTGCTGTCCTTGCTTCACACCAGCGCGATCCCATTCGTCTGTAAGTTCCTTACGTACCTCAATGCCCTTAACACGATTGTTTATCCACTTGTCGCTATAGCCAAGACGTTTATAGTCAGCAATAGCTTGTTCTATGGAAAGCTCAGGGTCTTGAATTTGGTCGAGACGCTGTGATGCCACCTGTGCCATCCAAATCTTGAATGGTTCTGCCTTTGGTGAAGGGATGGACTGGATGATACGGAAGAGACCCTGTTGTGTTGCACAGTTCACACGTTGTTTTCCTCCCGCAGTCTGTACGGAAAGGGGGGTGACAATTTGTCCCCACCCTTCTGCAAGGGATGGATCACGTTTCTTCATTTTTTTTATATAGTCCGACGGATTCTTGCTATCGGTAAGAACCTCTACTACATCCACAACGCAGAAGTACCACTGTTCAGTCTCTGAATCCCATACTGTGCGTACCTTCTTGCTTTCAAAAAGCTGTATCTCTTGTTTCTTTGTCATAAATCTTTTCTTTTTTATTCGGTGATGCAGGTTACAGCGGATCGACGTCAAAGGATATCATCAGTGATTTGTAGCGTTGGTCCTGCATGAGTCCCGCTACGGCTTGACGTATGGACTGCCGCACCTGGGTGATGCTCAACTGCGGTTCTATCTTCAGCACTATCTTGCGGATACAGAGTGCCTTCACCCTTGCTACGGATGGTTTGTCTGGTCCGAGAAGTCGCTCACCAAAGAATGGTCGCAGTCTTCCACCCAACTCTATGGCGGCGGTATTGACGGTATTGTCATCCTTATGCTTGAGGTAGATGTCTATAAGGCGTGTGAATGGCGGATAATGGAACATCTGCCTTTCCTCCATCAGCGAACGGAAGAAGCCTTTGTAGTCGTTGCTTACTATCTGCTTCACTACGGGCAGTCCAGGATGTGTGGTCTGGAGTATTACGGTGCCTCTCCTACCCTTTCGTCCTGCTCGCCCCGCTACCTGTGTCATCATCATAAAGGCATGTTCATAGGCACGGAAGTCGGGTTGGTTGAGCATCGTGTCGGCAGAGAGTATTCCCACCACGCTGACGTTGTCGAAGTCTAATCCCTTCGTCACCATCTGCGTACCTATCAGCAGGTTTGTCTTACCTGCCGAGAACTCGGCAATGATGCGTTCGTAGGCATTTCGGGTATGTGTCGTGTCAAGGTCCATACGTGCTATCCTTGCCGATGGGAATGTCTCGGCAATGATATCCTCTATCTTCTCCGTTCCCGCACCACGGTCACGCAGGTCTGTGTTCTTACAGTCAGGACACGCCGCCGGCATACGGTAGGTATGACCACAGTAATGGCATGTCAGTGCTCCCATCATCTTATGGTACGTCAGCGACACGTCGCAGTTAGGACATCGTGGTGTCCAACCGCACTGATGGCACTCCACGACGGGCGAGAAACCACGACGGTTCTGGAACAGTATCACCTGTTCGCCGTTCTGCAATGCCTCTGCCACCGCCTCCTTCAGCTGTGGCGACAGCATGCCGCGCATTATCTTCCTGTGTCGCAGGTCCTTTACATCCACCACCTGAATATTCGGCAACTGTAGGTCCTTGTATCGCTTTGTCAGCGTCACAAGACGGTATTTTCCTGACAGGGCGTTGTAATAGCTTTCCGCCGATGGCGTGGCAGTGCCTAACACGACTGCGGCGCCGCACCATCGCGCCATCATCATCGCCACACTGCGGGCATGGTATCGTGGGGATGGGTCCTGTTGTTTGAAGGAAGTCTCATGTTCCTCGTCAATAATGACGAGTCCAAGACGCTTATAAGGCAGGAAGACAGCGCTGCGCGCACCGAGTATAACATCGTATGGGCTGTCAGAGAGTTGCTTCTGCCATATCTCCACGCGCTCAGCGTCGGAGTATTTCGAGTGATAGATGCCGAGTCTGTTTCCGAAGACATGCTGCAGGCGCTGTGTTATCTGCACCGTCAATGCTATCTCTGGCAAGAGGTACATCACCTGTTCGCCACGATCTATCGCTTGTTGTATCAGTTGTATGTATATCTCCGTCTTTCCTGATGACGTGACGCCATGCAGGAGCGTGATGCCCCTTTCTCTTCCGATAGGCAAAGAGGTATTTTCCGCCAGTTTATCCAGTGCTTCCTGCTGCGCTATGCTGAGGGGTTTGATATTCTTCGGGTGTGGCATTCCGGCGTTGTTGAGTCGTCCCACCTCCTTGTCATACAGTCGCAGCGCGCCTCTATCTACCAATGCCTTTATTATCGCGGTGGTGCAGTGGGCTGCATTTATCAGTTCCTCACGCGTTATCTCTTTCTCCTGTGCGCCATTCTCCCATCCTGATACCTCAAGGAATTTGAGGAATACCTCTTGTTGCTTTGGTGATCGTTGCAGACTATCGATGGCAGCATGCAGACATCTCTCAACGGCATCGTCGGTATCGGGCATTCCTTTATCGCCAAAGGACACATTAACGTATGTCTCTGTCCTTGCACGGTATGTTCCTTCTTTCTTCAGTCCCTGAGGCAGTGCAGCCTTCATGATGTCGCCCAACGGTGACATATAGTAACTGCTTATCCATTCCCATAGCTTGTATTGTTCTGGCAGCAGCACTTCGTTGTCGTCAAGAACGCTGATGATATCCTTGACGGTGATGTCGCTCTGCGGTGGCACGTCATGAACGCGAACGATAAGTGCCGTATGCGTCTTGGTGAGTCCGAAGGGCACCTTCGCCCTGACAAACGGACGCACCGCTCCTTCCAACGCCGCCGGAACGGAGTAGGTGAAGAGCCCATCTAAAGGCAATGGCAATATGACGTCAACGAATAACAAGTTGAAAATGGAAAATTGAAAATGGAAAATTGAAAGTTGAAAATGGAAAATTGAAAATGGAAAATTCTCAATTTTCAATTCGAATGATTTCTTGTTCAAACATCGGAGTAAAGACACTCTTACCGATGTTGTTCTTTATCTCTTGCATGGTCCAGAAGCGGCCGCCAGCTGTCTCGGTTGGGGATGGTGACACGTCACCGTCATAGACGGTAGTGAAGACATACACGAGTTCGCGTTCCACGGCACTCTCATAGACATATTTCACCTTCAGTTCTGGTGTATAGTCGCCTGGCTTGATGCCTATCTCTTCATACACCTCTCTGGCGAGTGCTTCATCCACGTTCTCGCCGTAGTCTATATGTCCTCCGCAAGCGGTGTCCCAACGGTTTGGCTGTATATCCTTCCACGCTGGACGTTGTTGCAGATATAATTCTCCCTTGCTGTTGAAGACATGCAGATGCACCACAGCATGAAGACGTTTGGTTCCGCAGTGTGCTTCCTTTCTCGTCATCTTACCTACGACATCACCGTCTTCGTTCACTTCAGGGAACATCTCCGCACCGTTATCCTCCGTCACGAGTGTTCTGACAGGAGCATCAGCGCTGACATCTTCTTTCATCATGCGCTTGAGCAATGGACACAGTGCAAACAACGCCACTGCCGCTACTCCCGCCATAACGGCGAAGAGCATGAAGAAATCGGATAGTGTTGCTATCTCTATGCCGAGGAATGAGGCTGCCTCGCCATCACCGTCAGGCAACAGCGTAGCGAGCTTTCCTGCGAGGATGTTACTTGCTGCATTACTCATGAACCACACACCCATGAGCAGAGAGGCAAGGTGTGCCGGTGCGAGTTTGCTGACCATGGATAGTCCTATCGGTGACAGACTCAGTTCGCCTATGGTATGAATGAAATAGAGCGCCACAAGCCACCACATTGACACCTTCACAGCATCGTCAACGCCGTATGTGGCATAGGCTATCACAAGGTAACCAATAGCCAACAGCAGCAAGCCGAGAGCTTGTTTCATAGGCGATGATGGTTCCAGTCTATGCTTTGCCAGTGTCTCCCATAGCATTGCCATGACAGGCGCGAACAATACTACCACTACGGGGTTGACGCTCTGGAACCATGTCGTTGGCATTTCCCAACCGCCAATGTGTCTGTCACACTGTTTGTCTGCAAACAACGTGAGCGAAGAGCCTGCCTGTTCGAAGGCGCTCCAGAAGAAGATAACGAACAAGGCAATGATGTATATCACTCCGATGCGTGACTTATCCGTTGCGGTCAGCGAACGATCGGTGATGATAAACACCGGCAAGACGATGGAGCAGCTGTATATCGCCGCTGAGATCCAGTCGTTGACATCCTGCGATGCACCACCGAAAAGTGCTATAAGCACTACGAAAAGCACCGCACATCCTACCATTCGCCATGGGCTGTTCTTGGCAGTCTTCTTTGGTACGGACACCTCTGAGGCCTGCATCTCACGACCTTCCTCTATGGCTTCTTCCTCTTCTTCGTCCAATATCTTAAGCGTTCGCAACTTATCCTCCTTCGGTGGCATACCGATACCCAATCCTTCTGGCGTGACGAGGTATTTATTCTTCAGCGAAACAAAAACAAGGACGGAGAAGACCATAGCACAACCAGCAGAGAAGAATCCCCATTTGAAGGCACCCGGGTCACTCCAGTTGCCTTCTCCCAAGGAACCGCAGACCAACGGTGCTATGAAGGCACCGAGATTTATACCCATATAGAAAATGGTGAAGGCGGAATCCTTACGATGATCCTTCACGTCATATAGGTCGCCAACCATCGTTGAGATGTTTGGTTTGAAGAAACCATTGCCGAAGATGAGTGCGGCAAGTCCCGCAAACATCAGCCATAGCGACAGTGTATTATCTACCGTTGCATCAATGGCACCGCCGTCCTGCATTATGCTCTGCTTGACGAAGCATGCCGATGCAAACATCAGGAACTGTCCCACTGCCATCGTCACACCACCAACGATGATACTGCGCCTATTACCCCAGTATCTATCAGCGATATATCCTCCCAACAGCGGTGTGAGATATACCAGTCCTGTGTAGGAACCGTATATCTGACTGGCTGCATCGCCGTTAAAGAAGGCTGCTACGAGATACAACACGAACAATGCCCTCATACCGTAGTACGAGAAACGCTCCGCCATCTCCGTAGCAAAGAGTAAGTATAAACCTTTAGGATGTTGCATATTTATATAATTTTCAATTTGTTACCTCAATTAGCCATTGCTTGTCGTCTTCGTCTGTCAATAATGGAAGCAATGCCTCGCGCACTGTCTTGTGGTAATCATTCAACCATGTTATCTCTTCTTCGGTCATCATGTCCCACAATATCGGTGTCGTGTCTATAGGACAAAGCGTCAGCGGTTGCAGTTGACAGAAGACTCCAAACTCGGTCTCCTGCACCTTCGTCACGAGCATCATGTTCTCTGTCCTTATTCCGAATCGCCCTGCGAGATATACTCCCGGTTCGTCTGTGACGGTCATTCCTACCTTCAGTGGTTCTGGACGCCAGTCCATCCTGATGGCATGTGGTCCTTCGTGCACTGACAGACACCAGCCAACGCCATGTCCTGTGCCGTGCAGGTAGTTCAGTCCCCCACTCCACAACACCGAACGCGCTATTGCATCAAGTTGCGTTCCGTTCGTTCCTTCTGGGAAACGCACTGTAGCTAGCGCAATGTTCGCTTTTAGGACGAGTGTATATGCTCTTCGCATCTCGTCACTGACAGGTCCCAAGGCTATCGTTCTCGTTATGTCGGTGGTGCCATCGGTATATTGTGCTCCGCTGTCAACGAGCAATAATCCCTCCGCCTTCAGCGCCTTGTCGCTGTCTTTCGTGGCGGTGTAATGCACTATCGCACCATGCTCCTGATAACCACTGATGGTACTGAACGACAAGTCTTTGTATTCCTTTGCCTCACGACGTAATGACTCGAGTTTATCGCTGACGCTTATCTCCGTCTGTCCTCCCGCCTCAACAGCTGGCTTTAGCCATCTGAGGAATCGTACCATCGCTACGCCATCACGCAGCATACAACGGCGGAAGCCTTCTATCTCCTTGGCATTCTTCACAGCCTTCATGGACATTACAGGCGAAGGCATATCGACAACCCATTCCTTTATTATATTATATAAGGTGTAACATGTTGTCTTGCCATCGCACATGATGCGCTTGTCCTTCTGTGTCTTCAGGAAAGAGGCGAAGTCATCATAGTGTTTCACCGTCACTCCCGCTTCGCTCATCCTGCGCTGCGCCTCTGCCGTCAAAGGACCATTGCAGAAAAGCGTGGCGCTATCCGTTGCCACATACATAAAAGCGATGAAGACAGGTGTCATAGGCACATCGCTACCGCGCAAGTTAAGCGTCCATGCTATGCTCATAAGGTCTGTCAGGACATGTCCCTCGCAGCGTTCCTCATGCATGGCATGACGTATGCGCTGCAACTTTTCCGTCACCGTCTCGCCTATCATGTCATTGTCAATGGCGTATATCTCCCCTGACGGCTTAACAGGACGGTTTGTCCACAGCATCTGCATGGCATCGTAGTTGGTTCGTATCGTAACGCCTATGCGCTGCATGTCTTTCTGCAATGCCACAACATCGGCATAGGGCATCACCATTCCATCAACGGCAACGCATCTACCTCCCTCAACGGACATGCGACGCTTTATCCACGACACGATATCCGGTGTTCCCTCTACGCCTTCCTTCATCAGTTGAAAAGGACCATCCTTCAGTTGTTCTGCTGCCTGCAGGAAATAACGGGAGTCGGTCCATAGCGCAGCATCGTGAAGCGTCACCACCGCAGTGCCTGCAGAACCGGTAAACCCTGTCACATACTTCCTTGACTGCCAGTGACTCGCTGTGTATTCGCTGTTATGAGGGTCGCTGGTAGGAAAGATTATGGCGTCGATGCTCTCACGCTGCATCAACTCACGAAGAGAGGAGGTTTTATAATTCATAATGCATAATGCATAATTAAGAATGCATATTACTTATTAATTTTTCCTTTTTATTTTTTCCTTATTTTCAGGAGCCATACTCCTGAAAAGGTCATCATGCCGTTGAGCAACAGTAGTTCGTAACCGAAGTGATAGCCTGTATATTGCGGTACGAGGATGCTGAGGGCGTAGCACAGCAATGGACTGACGATACACACCGCTGAAACGCCTCTCACTTGATAGCCACGCACAAACGGACTGACGGCAAAGAGACCGAGTAATGGTCCGTAGGTGTAACTGACAAGAGTATATACGGCGTCGATGAGGGACGTGATGCCAACGAAATGATATATCATGACGCAGAGCATCATCAACACCGCCATCACCATGTGGACACTCTTCCTTAGGCGTTCGTCATCCTGTCTTTTCAGCACATCAACGCACATACATGTGGTCAACGACGTCAGCGAGCCATCAATAGTAGAGAACGATGCCGCCACTATACCTATGCAGAAGAAGAGCATCACCATATTACCAAGAGTACCATCAGCAACGAGTGTGGTAAGGAGTGCGTCGCCCTTTTCCGGCAACAACAGTCCCATAGAGTCATAAAGCTGGGCCAGGAGTACGCCAAGCGCAAGGAACAAAAGGTTCACCGGCACAAACGCCATACCGTAACAGCACATGTCTTTCTGTGCATCACGGAGACTTTTGCATGTGAGGTTCTTCTGCATCATATCCTGATCCAAACCCGTCATGACAATGACGATGAAGATACCAGATACGAATGCCTTGACGAAATGTTGCGAAGAACTCCAGTCGCCGAACTCAAAGATACGGCTATGGCTGTCGTTATACACTGCCGTGACGGCGTCAGCAGCGCTATATCCGAGTTTGTCTGCCACGGTATATGTTATCAACAGGAGCGCTGTCAGCATGCAACAGGTCTGTAGGACATCCGTCCATACGAGTGTTCGTATTCCTCCGCGATGCGTATAGCACCATATCAGTAGCATCATAGCAACGACCGTCAATGACATTGGCGCGCCTAACGACTCACTGATAATGTAGCATGGCACAAAAAACTTTGCTGAAGAGCCCAGTAACTTTGACACGATGAAGAATAATGTGCCCGTCTTATGCGCCTCATCGCCCATAGGCTGCAGCACGGTATAGATGGAGGTGAGTTTTAATCGGTAGTATATTGGCAGCAACACGAATGCTACGACCACATATCCGAGTATGAATCCCATACATGTCTGCAGGTAGGTCATATCAGAACGCAGCACCATACCTGGCACACTGACAAAGGTGACACCAGAGACGCTGGCGCCAACCATGCCGAATGCCACGAGATACCACGGAGAACGTCTGCCGCCAGTAAAGAAATCGACATTGCTGCCATTCCTGTTCACAAGACGACTGACAATCATCAGCACTAGGAAATAACCTATGAGTACAGAGAGAAACACTTTCGAATTAACGAATTAACAAATTAACGAATTAACAAATTATGATCACCTTATATCTCGCAAGTGGTAATCAAAATTTTCCATTTTCAATTTTCATTTTTCCACTTTCAATTTTCAATTTTTAATTTTCATTTTTCCATTTTCAACAGTCTCTTGTATTCCTTCTTCGTAATCTTCATGAACGAACCATGCTGCGGAGCTGTCACGCCCTTGATGTTCTGTGGATCGGAGAAGTTACGCATATACTTGTCTGCCTTACAGATACGATAGTTTCGTGGACGTGAAGAGTACTCGATATAGGCTATGCGCCATCCTTCTTCGCCATCAATCTGGAACGCAGACACGCCCTCGCACTTCTTCTTTCCTTCAAAGTTTACGTAATCATCTTCAACAGGTTCGCCCCATGGACCACGAAGGTTCTTCGCTGTTGCGGTGAAGAGACCAGGTGTGCCACCCTCTTTCTTTATCATCATGTGGAAAAGTCCGTCGGCAGGCACATAGTTGATGTCGGCATCAATGGTGGCATAGCCCCAGTCAAAGAGAAGCTGTGGCTGTGTCATACGGGTAAAGCTCTCATCGGCATAGCTGTAATACATGCGATCGTAGGCTTCCTCACCACGGTTCCACATACTGTAGTAGATGAAATATCCGCCCTTCTTGCCGTCAGGCCATACGTATGTCTCGTCCCAGAATATCTGCGGCGCCCATACTCTGTTGATGGTACTCCAATCGTTATACACGCTCTTGTCCTGAGGGTTCAGGAAGATTGCAGGGCCTTTGCGGTAATCGAACGTGGTTGACTTCCAATTGATGAGGTCATCACTGGTCAGGAGGTTGATGCCGTAGTTGTCCCAATCATTCACCTTTCCCAATTTCTTCGTCATGGAATTGTTCATATCGGTTGTCACCATGAGATAGCGCTTCATATCATGCGAACGGCAGATATAAGCATCACGTGTTCCGCCCTCTATTCCCGCCATGGCATGGCTGGAGAAGATAGAGTCTCCATTAAGGATATCCTGATAATTAAGGCCATCCTTACTGACTGCAAAGGCTGTATATTGTCCATTACCACTCATGTGGCAGTAGAGATAATACGGTCCCTTCTGAGGATTCACCGCGTTTGCCGCAACAGCAACGAACGCGAAAAGTATTAATGCAAGATATTTCATGTATTTTTTGTTTGATTAGCTAATAAATTAAATCCGTACAAAAGTAACACTTTTTCCGTAAACGAGAAAATAATAGCGCCAAAATTTTGTATTGTCACACAATGACGATTAATCCTTCGGAAGCATTTTCTTGAGTACGCTGACGCCTTCCTTGACTGATTTCACGTCCTTTATGACAAGGCGGTTACGTCCTGCCACTACGCGGAAACCACAATATTTCGGATGTCTGCCGACATATTCCAGCACTGAAGCAAAATATTTGCTCTGATAGAAGACGCTGTCTTCATTGCTCACGAACTGCATCTGCATAGAGTGCTGCTTGAGAATCAGCTTCTCACAACCCAATCGGCGACCAATGCGGCGCAGCAGCACTACCATCATGAGTTCCTCACCCTCTGGTGGCACAGGACCGAAACGGTCTTCCATACGTTTACGGTAAGCATCAAGGTCTTCGTCACTCTCTATGGAGTCGAGTTCGCGATAGAGTATCATTCGTTCACTGCTTCCTGGCACGTAGGTGTCAGGGAAATACATCTGAAGGTCGCTCTCCACATTGCAATCATCCACAAAGTCTTCACCCGTCAGTTGTTCTCCCTCTGCCATTTGTTCTGCATAGAGGTCTTGGAACTCTTCGTTCTTCAATTCATTGACGGCTTGAGAGAGTATCTTCTGATAGGTCTCATAGCCGAGATCCTCCATAAATCCGGATTGTTCTGCACCGAGGAGGTTACCGGCACCGCGTATGTCAAGGTCCTGCATGGCAAGACTGAAGCCAGAACCAAGATCAGCGAAGGTCTCCAATGCCTCAAGTCGGCGACGACTGTCATTAGGCAGATACGACAATGGCGGAGCAAGGAGATAACAGTAAGCCTTACGGTTGCTGCGACCTACACGTCCTCGCATCTGATGGAGGTCTGATAGTCCGAAATGGTTCGCATCGCTGATAATGATAGTATTGGCATTAGGGATGTCTATGCCGTTTTCCACTATTGTGGTGGAAAGCAATACGTCATATTCGTGAGAGATGAATCCCATAACAATCTTTTCCAGTTCCTCAGGCTTCATCTGTCCATGTCCTACAGCCACACGACAGTCTGGGATATGGCGAAGAATTATCTCACGCATCTTGTCCAACGTCGCTATTCTGTTACACACGAAATAGACCTGTCCGTCACGACTCATCTCGAAATTGATGGCATCGGTAATCAGTTCTGCCGAGAATACCGTCACCTGTGTATCTATCGGCTGACGGTTAGGCGGTGGTGTGCGCATGATACTCATATCCCTGGCACCCATCAGCGAGAACTGAAGCGTGCGCGGTATAGGAGTAGCGGACATTGTCAGCGTATCGATGTTTGTCTTCAGTTGGCGTAGCTTCTCCTTTGTAGAGACACCAAACTTCTGTTCCTCGTCAATAATAAGCAGTCCGACGTCATGCCACTTCACTGTCTTTGTAAGCATACGATGCGTTCCTACGAGGATGTCTATCTTTCCTGCCTCAAGGTCAGCGAGAAGTTCCTTTACCTGCTTCGTGCTTCGTGCACGGGAGAGGTAATCTACTCGCACAGGAAGGTTGCTCATACGCTTCTTGAACGTCTGATAATGCTGGAAGGCGAGCACCGTAGTAGGCACAAGCACCGCTACCTGCTTTCCGTCACAGGCGGCTTTGAAGGCTGCGCGTATGGCAACCTCTGTCTTTCCGAAACCTACATCACCACAGACAAGACGATCCATAGGGCGAGATGACTCCATATCGTGCTTCACCTCTTGTGTTGCCTTCATCTGGTCTGGCGTATCCTCATAGAGGAAGGAGCCCTCAAGCTCATGCTGCAGATAGGAATCGGCAGAGAAAGCAAAACCCTTCTCGTGACGTCGCTTGGCGTAAAGTTTGATGAGGTCACGCGCAATGTCCTTAATGCGTTTCTTCGCACGTTCCTTTATACGCTCCCATGCGCCGGTGCCAAGCGTAGAAAGACGTGGTGGCTCACCACTGTCGGCACGACGGTATTTGCTTATTTTATAAAGGGAATGGATGGATACATCCACCTTGTCGTTCTTCTGATATACGATACGAATAACCTCCTGAAAGCCTTGCTCGGTAGTTCCGTCGGGATGCTTGATGGTTGTTGGCACACGAACGAGTCCCGCAAACTTACCAACACCGAAATCGACATGGACGATAAAGTCACCAGGCTCCATTTCCTGCAGTTCCTTCATCGTCAGCGCCATCTTTCCCTTCTTGGCAGACTGTCCCTTGAGCTGATATTTATGAAAACGCTCAAATATCTGGTGGTCAGTAAAGAGCACGTATTGCAGAGTGTCATCAACAAAGCCCTCGTGAATGGTTCCCTTTACAGGCGTCCATTCCGTCTTTGTAGTCTCAAAGATTAACTTCAAGCGCTCCAACTGCTTGTCACTGTCGGAGAGGACGCAGACCTTATAGCCCTTCAATGTATAATCAAGGAGCGTTTCGGCAAGAAGTTCAAAGTTCTTATGGAACGGTGGCTGTGCTACGCATGCAAAAGTGAGGGACGCAGCTGCCTCATCGGCAGCATTGGAATGCTGTTGTGGCATTACCTCGACAATCTTGTAACGCTCTGCACGCATTTCAAACTCACTTGCCTTGAGGAGGTTCAGACTTGCCGTCAGTTCACGAACGACATCGGCTTTCTCCATCTCCGTAGCGGTGGAGAGACGCTCGTCAAGGGCTTGTTTGCTGAAACCATCCTTATAGATATAGTCTATGGCATCGATGACATAACGCATGTCATGGGTGAGAATGACGGTATCATCGGGCAGGAAGTCAAGGAAAGGAATCTTCTCCGTATCGGTCTTTGCTATCTCTGGCACGATATTGACATTGTCAAGCATGGCGATGGAGAGCTGATCCTCCACATTGAACGTTCGCAGGGAGTCTATCTCATCGTCGAAGAAGTCTATACGGAAAGGCTGTTCACTGCTGTATGAATATACGTCAAGGATACTTCCGCGAACTGCATATTGTCCTGGTTCATAGACATAATCACGTTCCACGAAACCGAGTTCGCGAAGCTGACGCTCTATATCGGTGAGGTCTATACGTTGACCTTTATGCAGGGGGATGTGACGATCGTCCAGATTCTGCTGCGAAATGACTAGTTCGGCAAGGGCAGCAGGATATGTAACGATGAACATCGGAGTACCTGTACAGTCTTTGGAAAGGGCTGTCAAGACCTCTGTGCGCAGTATTTCACTGGCAGCATCGCGCTGACCATACTTCACTGCTCGCTTGTATGAGGAGGGATAGTAATATGCTGACAGTTTGTCTTTGTCATTATGATTGGCAACAAGCGAAGATAGGTCCTGGTAAAGATATCCTGCTTCGTCAGCATCACGCATGATAAACAACAAAGGACGGCTTATCTCCTTGGCTACAGAGGCTACATTTAGTGCCAATGATGACTGCGTAAGGCCGTAGATTCTGGACTTACGTACACTCTTTTTCTTTAACAAGGACGCCAAGGCCTTACCCTGAGGATGCTTGGCGTAAAGGGTTATCAGTTCTTGCAGTAACATAAAATCTGTGCAAAAGTACAAAAAAAAGTTGAAAACCTTTGCTATATAACAATAATTTTGTACTTTTGCATTAGTTTACAAACAAGAATACTTTACATGAAAGCAAGTGACAGCATCATAATAATACCTACTTACAACGAGAAGGAAAACATAGAAAAGATTATCCGTGCCATCTTCGCACTGGAGAAGAGTTTTCATATTCTCGTAATCGACGACGGCTCTCCTGACGGTACGGCTGACATTGTCAAGCGACTGATAAAGGATGAGTTCGATGGACAGTTGTTCATAGAGGAACGAAGCGGAAAGTTAGGTCTGGGAACAGCATATATCATGGGATTCAAATGGGCGTTGGCACGAGACTATCAGTACATCTTCGAGATGGACGCAGACTTCAGCCATGATCCTAACGACGTACCACGATTGTATAATGCCTGTGCCAACGAGGGATACGATGTGGCTGTCGGTTCACGATATGTTACGGGAGTTAATGTTGTCAACTGGCCTATAGGACGTGTACTGATGTCGTATTTCGCATCGAAATATGTACGAATGGTGACTGGTTTCAAAGTACACGACACCACAGCGGGTTTCAAATGTTACAAAAGGAAGGTGCTGGAGACAATAGAACTGGATAAGATCCGCTTCAAGGGCTATGCCTTCCAGATAGAGATGAAATACACCGCATTCAAGATTGGCTTCAAGATAAAGGAGGTTTCTGTCATCTTTGTCAATAGACAGGAGGGCGTCAGTAAAATGAACGGCGGAATATTCGGCGAAGCTTTCTTCGGAGTAATGAGGCTGAGACTTGACGGTTGGTTCAGAAAGTATCCAAAGATAAAATAGACTGCCGTCAGAACAAAATAGAACTACACCTTATTAATATATATAAGAGAGACATCCTTTCAAGCATCGTAAAGCGTGCTTGGAAGGATGTTTTTTGTATGATTATGCCATCATCACCCCGAAACAAGCCAAAAACGCTGTTTTTCTGCATGTGTGCGCACACAAACGTTGATATACATCAATTAGAACGTTATTTTATAAAGATTTTTTGAAAATTGTTTGCGCACACAGTAATTTCGCCGTACCTTTGCATTGTCAAAAGGAACAAAGAACCTTGAGACATCAAAAAGAAGCATAGATATAAAGATATCAAAAAGGTAGCAAAGATTGTTTAGGTTAGTAGGAATATAGATTGATTTAGGTAAAGCAAAGTTAGGTAACAAAAGATTGTAAGAAAGAGGATAACACTTGACGTAGTCCGAAGGGCAAGGAGATGGTCAACAAAGACCACTACCTACCCCGAAAGACGGTCAAACATTGAAAAGATATTGTTTAGGTTAGTAGATATATAATAGATTTAGGTTTTAGTTATTAGGTTAAAAAAGATTGTTTGACTCTTGGATAACAAAGAAACATCGCGAGATGCTTCTTCAATTAAGAAAAGGATTTTAGTTAAACATACTTTAAATGCACTGCCAGTCGTGATGATTAGCAGTGCATTTTTCTTTAAAAAACATTCCTATGACACCTATTTTTACTATAATGGATAAACTTTCAAGTTTAATGCTACGTCATAGAATCAGTTGAATCAAGAAAAAAATAAAAACAAAGATATGAAAAAAACTCTTTTTACTATCATCATGCTGATAGCATCGACCTTCATGGCAATGGCGCAAGAGGGTAATTGGGAATCTGCGGTTGCGGTTTCCAATCCATCTGTCGCGCCTGCTGATGCTAAAGCGCCCCAGACAGAACGACTTATTACGGGTACAATCATTGACAAAGAGACAAAGGAATCTGTCATGCAGGCTACTATCCAGTTGCTTAAAGCAGAGGACTCTACCTATGTAGCCGGTGCAGTGACCAATGAAGACGGACAGTTCAGACTGGTGGCACCAAGCAACGGTAAGTACATCATAAAGATGACCAACATCGGTTACAAGCAGGTTATACGCAACGTTACCATTGCTGATAACAAAGATTTCTCGTTCGGTAAGATAAACATGGAGACAGATGCCGTGCTTCTGAAGGAAGTAGTGGCAAACGGTATTGCCGCTAAGGTGGTTGTGAAAGAGGACACCTTTATATATAATGCAGCAGCATACCGAACACCAGAAGGTTCCGTAGTAGAAGAACTGGTTAAGCGTTTGCCTGGTGCACAGATAGACGAGAACGGTAAGATTACCATCAACGGCAAAGAGGTAAAGAAGATCAAGGTGGATGGCAAGGAATTCATGACGGGCGATACACAGACAGCTCTCAAGAACCTTCCTACCGCTATCGTAGAAAAAGTGAAGGCATACGACGAGAAGAGTGACCTTGCAAAGATGACAGGCGTGGATGACGGCGAAGAGACAACGATATTGGACTTCGGCATTAAACGCGGTATGAATAAGGGATTCATGTCAAACGTTGACCTTGCTATTGGCACGAAGCTTGCAAACCCAAGCAACGTTGACGTTGGAGCTCTCTATTCCGGTCGTGCCATGGCTGGATATATGAAGGATACTCAGCGTTTATTCTTCATGGGCAACATGAACAATACCAACGACCGAGGATTCGGACGTGGCGGCGGCGGTGGCGCCAGCGGATTGCAGAGCAATAAGATGCTGAGCCTGAACTACAATTACGAAAAGCGCAATAAGTTCAAGCTTGACTTCTCTGCTCGTTGGAACCACGGCAACAACAATCGCTGGTCAAAGACAGAGAGCGAGAACTTCGTCGGTGCACGTTCTTTCTCTAACAGCATTTCGCAGAATAACGGCAGGAACAACAACTGGAACCTCAACGCAAACATCGAGTGGAAGCCAGATACAATGACTACAATCCAGTTGCGTCCTTCTTTCTCTACATCTTCAAGCGATTCAAAGGGTGCAAGCCTCAGCGCATCATTCAACGATGATCCGTATAAGTATGTGGAGGACATGAACTACAATGACTATAACACTCTCAAGTCTCTTGTAGAGTCTGTAAAGAAGGACTCTATCCTCGTTAACCGAAACGAGAACAACTCCCTCAGTTATAGCCATAATACAAACTTCAACATTCAGGGAACAGTTAACCGCCGCCTCTCTAACCGTGGCAACAACCTCACATGGCAGGGACGCTACAGTTTTGGCAATGGCAACAACGAGTCTCTGAACAAGCAGATGGTGACATACTATCAGCTAAGAGACTCTGAGGGCAATGACTCTATACGCTATCGTAACCGTTATAACGTAACCCCATCCAAGGATTGGAGTTTCCAGACATCGCTCACCTACTCTGAGCGTTTGTCAAAGTTCTCGTTCCTCGTGCTGCGTTATATGTATCGTTACACTAACCGCACCAGCGACCGTTCAACATACGACTTCAGCGAGAAGCGCTTCCTTTATAACGGCATAACATATTGGCCAAGCAATTACAGAGCAGGCATTGACGCAAGCAACTTCGGTTACGACGTGACACCAGAATATCGTTACTTTGGTGCTTATCTCAATCCATTCATCAGCGAAGCGGATTCTATAACCCTTGCAAACTATTATGATGCAGAGCAGAGCCGTTACACGGAGTATGACAACTATGTACACGAGATAGAGCTGACATGGCGCCGAACAACAAACAACTACAATCTCAACCTCGGTGTGATGTATCAGCCACAGAGCCAGAAGCTCACATACAAATATCACAACATTGACACCATAGCACGACGCAGTGTGCAGAACATCACTCCAACACTTGACTTCCGCTATCGTTTCAACAAGCAGAAGAGCATACGTATAAACTATCGCGGCAACACATCACAGCCTTCAATGACTGACATGCTGCCTATCACCGACGACTCTGACCAGATGAATAAGCGCGAAGGTAATCCTGAGTTGAAGCCTTCATTCACACAGAATGCATCACTCCGCTATCAGAACTATGTACAGAAGCGTTTCAGCAGCATCATGGCATTCATCAATTACAGCAACACAAGGAACAGTGTGTCTAACATGGTGCAGTATGACGAGGTAACAGGTGCACGAACAACAAGACCGGAGAACATCAATGGCAACTGGAATATCAGCGGCGCATTTATGTATAACACCTCACTTGATACACTCGGACGATGGAATATCAATACCATGACGAACCTCAACTACAGAAACAACGTGAACTACGTTACTCTGCAGGAAAGAGATGCCTTTGGTAACAGAATATACAATCTGAAAGACAGGGACAACAACATCATACAGAGATATGTTCCTATCAACAACGCCAACCAGATTGTCAATGAAAACAACGCCGTAATCGGCACACTGCAACGCGGTCAGGCAAAACAGGCAGTTTATCAGCCTGTATCAAAGAACTACACCCGTAGTACCAGCATCAACGAACGCCTTGGCATGAGCTATCGTAACGACTGGCTTGAGGTGGAACTGAACGGTAATGTGACATACAACATCAACCGCAACATGCTCAATCCTGAGTCAAACCTTGACACATGGCACTTCGACTATGGTACCGACATACACATCAATGCACCTTGGGGCACAGGTTTCTCTACCTCTCTCCACATGTCTTCACGCCGTGGTTACGACAGCAAGTTGGCGAATACCAACGAACTTATATGGAATGTGCAGATATCACAAACATTGCTAAAGCAGAAGAATCTCACCTTCTCTCTTCAGGCATACGACATCCTCAACCAGCGCAGCAGCTTCTCACGTGCTATCGATGCTAACTCACGCCGTGACTCTTGGTCTAATGCCATCAACTGCTATGGCATGCTGCATGCTATCTATCGCTTCAACCTCTTCGGAGGCAAGGC
>JAGHTW010000231.1 GCA_018065145.1 Candidatus Prevotella equi | reverse complement strand
ACAGGTACGCGAACCTTTCCCGTGTGTGGGCAATGCTTGGTTGAAGGGTAACCTGGAATCTGCAGTATAGAGAAGTCGGAATATCCCGCTTTACTCTTTGAAACTTCCGGTCCGATGGAAAAGAAAATATCCTTATTCTGTCTTCCTATTGCCGACAACTCTTCTGGTGTGCGCAGCGCAGCTTCGTGTGCGATGACTCCCGTGCTGGTGATGTCACCGTAATAGTTTGTCTTGGCAACATAAAAGACGTTGTTGTCTTCTACAAGCAGCACTCCATCTGTGGTTTGATACCATGAGAAATGCTCATCGCCAAGCAACAATATCTGCATCGCTGTGCCATCAGGCTGTTGTACCAGGCGTGGAATGCCAGCAGACTTAGCTGCCATAGCGCCTGTCAGTGTTGCAAGAAGGAAAAACAAGGATAAGAATATTTTCTTCATTCTATTGTCTTTTTTTGAGGAAACGATTAGTAACCAGCCTTGAAGCCATCGCGCTCCATCTCAAGAGAAGCCCAGATGAATGGTCCTATGCCCTTAGCGTCATTGTCGCGGATTGGCTCTGACATGTAGTATTCGAAGGAACCATCGCGGTTAGGACTCTTCTCTGGTCCGAGTCCGCTGACAGCGCAGCAGCGTGTAAGGCTGATGGTCTTGTCATCGTTTACCTTTATGAAGTTATTGAGGATACCATTGTAAGCCTTTATGCCGGCTTCACGGAAGTCTATCTTCTCTGCTCCCTTTGCCTTGGCAGCATCGCAGAGTGGGTATTCCTTTACGCCAGCAGACATGCGTGATGCTGTAGGAAGGTAACCGAGGCGTGAACCCTTAAGGAGACAGTATGCAAACATGCTTGTTGCTGTTGATTCAAGATAGTTCTTCGGATCATTTACGTCCATGACGTCATACCATGTGCCTGTCTTCTTGTCCTGATACTTTACCACTGCCGTCATTGCCTGCTGCAACATGTTTACTACCTCGCCACGACGTGCGTAGTTCTCAGGCAGAGCATCAAGTATCTCAATCATAGCCATCGTGAACCATCCCATGGCGCGAGCCCAAGTGTGCTGTGACAGACCTGTCTCCTTGTTTGCCCAGAACATCTCGTGTTTCTCGTCCCATGCGTGTTTCCAAAGCCCTGTCTTCTCATCGTATGTGCGCTGGAAGGTTTTGCCTATCTGGTCAACAGCATCATCGTAATATTTCTTTGCTGCTGCCTTGCCCTTCAGCTCTTCTGCTGAAAGGGTGTAGAATGGCAAGCCCATATAAATGCCGTCAAGCCATACCTGCCAGTGGTATATCTCCTTGTGCCACCATACGCCTTCCTTTGTGCGTGGCTGATTCTCAAGCTGCTTGAAGAATGTCTGCAGTGCCTTGTCAGAACCCTTGTGAGGGAACAGACGGTTGGCGCGGAGGATAAAACGCGCTGGGCGAATGTTGTCGAGGTTGAAGTCTTCGTACTTGTAACCTGTTATGATGCCGTCTGCTGATATCATCTGCTCAGGATAACGCACGATGTAGTCCTTGAAGATTGGGTTCTGGTATGCAAGATATGTATCCATGATGCCTTCAAGCTCTATACCCATAACGTAAGACCATTTGCCCTTAGGACGCTTTGCCTTATCTGTGAAGTCAAGATAGATAGGGTTATCTACACGCTGCATCTCACTCCATGCCATCCACTCAGAGTAATGCTTGAAAGGAGTATCAGAAAGTACCAGTTCGCCATTGATGCGGAGGTTATCGAAGTTGATGTTGTGACTCTTTCCTGTGCGACGAACCTTCTCGTCCGTTACACCATTGAAGCTACAGTTCTTTACATTTATATTATATATATTGTCTTCTTCGTCAAGACCATTGAGGAGTATGCCGTACTTAGACTTCTGACATGTTACGTTCTCCATGTAAACGTTGCGTACTGTAGGGATATGTCCGCGCTCTGCTGGTTCCTTTGGCTCGTAAACGAGATTGATGCGCAGTACTGCTTCGCGGCACTGACCTACTTCTACGTTACGCATGTATATGCCGTCTGTTATACCGCCACGGCATGTGTTTGTCTTGATACGGAGAACGCGGTCAAGGTTTGGTGAGTCCATCTTACAGTTCTCTGCAAAGACGTTCTGTACGCCAGCGCTTATCTCTGAGCCGATAACCACGCCACCGTGACCATCCTTCATGGTACAGCCACGAACGATGATGTTCTTTGAAGGCACAGGTGTACGGCGACCGTCAGCGTTGCGTCCTGACTTGATGGCGATACAGTCGTCGCCAGTCTGGAAGAGACAGTCCTCGATGAGCACATCCTCACAGGACTCTGGGTCACAGCCGTCACCGTTAGGGCCGTCATTGATAATCTTACAGCGACGAACGGTGATGTTCTTTGAAAGGGTAGGGGTGATTACCCAGAATGGTGAGCGAAGGAGTGTGACGTCCTCAATAAGTATATTCTTACATTCGTAGAAATTGATGAGCTGTGGGCGCATGCCGCAGTTCTTTCCGAAGATTCGTTCTTCTGTAGGAATGCCGTTGTCTGCCATCCAAAGCAGAGTCTCACGGCTGCTGCGCCAGTTGCCATCGTCTTTCTTTGTGCGATATTTCTCTGGGCCGTTATATGGATAACCATTCTGTGCTTCTGGTGTCTTGCCTTTCTCGAAGCCGAACTTTGCGGCACCGCACCACTGCCACCATGTATCGTTTTCGCCAGCGCCGTCTATTGTTCCTTCACCGGTAACGGCGATGTTCTCTGCCTGATAAGCATAGATGCATGGTGAGTAGTTCATGATGTCAAGACCTTCCCAGCGTGTCTTTACCAAAGGATAAAGCTCTGGCTGGTATGCAAAGAGAATGGTTGCTCCTTTTTCTACTCTAAGGTTTACGTTTGACTGCATGCGAATAGCACCAGTGAGATATGTTCCCTGTGATATCAACACAGTGCCACCGCCCTTTGCAGAACACTTGGCAATGGCGTCGTTAATAAGTTTCTGGTTTTCTGCAGCAGTCTTCTTTGCCTTGCCTATCTTATATACCTTGTTCTTGAATGTTGGTGCTACGATGCGACTCTCAATCTGCTTGTAGAGCGCTTCATCCCAGCCTTCTGCATTGATAGCAAGAGCAATTGTCAGCAAGGTTATTATAGATAATAATTTTTTCATTAGGTAAGTAATAGTTAGTTGTTAGGTAATAATGTTGATGCGCTCTGCACGTTTTATGAAAGACACAAATTATAACGAATTATAACAAATTGGCGTTTGTTATAACTTGTTATAATTTGTGTTGAAATATTGTTTATTCCTCTGCAGGCTTCATGTTTGTGTAAACAGTCTGCACGTCATCAAACTCCTCAAGCTTCTCAACCATCTTGTCGAGGGTTGCGCGCTGCTCGTCGTCCACGTCCTTAAGATCGTTAGGGATGTAGGTGAACTCACCACCGATATCCTCAAATCCCTGCTCCTCAAGGAACTTCTGAATCTGTGCGTATGACTTAGGATCGCCGTAGATAGAGATTGTTGTCTCGTCCTTCTCCTCGTCGTAGTTCTCATCGAACTCATCATCAACGTTGAGGTCAATAAGCTCAAGGATAAGGTCGTCCATGTCAACGCCGTCCTTCTTCTTGAATGTGAACACGCACTTGTGGTCAAAGAGGAATGCGAGGGAACCTGTTGTTCCCATGTTGCCGTTGAACTTGTTGAAGACAGAACGTACGTCTGCTACGGTACGTGTGGTGTTGTCTGTGAGAGTATCAACGAAGACAGCGATGCCGTGAGGGCCGTATCCTTCGTATGTTACCTCTTTGTATGCACTCTTGTCCTTACCCATAGCGTTCTTGATAGCACGCTCGATGTTGTCCTTAGGCATGTTCTCACGCTTACATGTAGCGATGATAGAACGGAGTGTAGGGTTGTTCTC
>JAGHTW010000213.1 GCA_018065145.1 Candidatus Prevotella equi | reverse complement strand
TTGTTTACGCTTGCCTCTAATCGGGTACGTTCAGACAATCGAGCAGATTCAGAAGGTAATCTGTCTGCGGTACGAATGAACAGTGTAGCATCGCTACCAGTCAAAATAGGTGTATTACGTATTGGTCTTGCCATAATGATTTTCGACTTTAATTTTATACTAAATGAATAAACCAGTTTACCCTGATTTTTTATCATCCGTTGGAGTCTTGTGACAGGTTTTAAACTGTATAGCAGAGCAGTTTTTGCCATGTACATAATATCTCAGTTTGCAAAATTATAAAATAATTTCGACATAGCCATCCTTTAGCCAGCAGAAAGTATGATTTTTTATATAAGTTTATGATTTACGCCATTGAACTACCCCATATTTAACATTTTAACGGTACATTGTGTGCCATTGACTATAAGCACAATGCTCTATTGGGGCGCAAAGATGTGTTAAGTAAGATACTAAAAGTATTCCTTCACGGCAAATTCAAACTGTTCAATGAATATTTGTTTGAAGGCATATAGATTGTTCTGTTCGTAGAAAATTAGCATTGCCTTTTTATAGTCAATGGAATCAACGGAACGGAAACTGAGAGGACAGTAACCATTAGCAATAAGTATGGCATTGCTTGTAATGCGTGCTGTGCGTTTGTTGCCATCAGAGAATGCTTGTATGTACGAGAGCAGCACTAGTGTTAGTAATGCTTTTTCAAAGATATCCACCTTGTTATTAATAAGATTGCAAGTGTCACGCATCGCTTCGCGAATCTGGAACTCGTTATCCAAAGGGTGATAATTTGTTCCTGTAATGCCAACACGACGATGACGTATGCCTTTGTCAACCGAAAGTCCTTGAGTTAGAAGTGAATGAATGTCCTCTATATGACTCACTGTCAATTCCTGCAGATAGTCTGGGTTATCCAAAATGAAACGAAGAGCATACTTGTGGTTTAGCAGCATAGTTGCCTCTTCCTGAGTCTTCCCATCGGCAGTCTTGCTTTCTCGTAGCAGACGCTCTGTCTCCAGCAAAGAATATGTATTGCCTTCTATCTGTGATGATTTCCAACTTAGGTCTATACCAAGTCGTTCCATCTCCTTGTTATATTCATTAGGAGTCATTTCTTCTATATGCTGACGGAAACCTTTTTGAAGCTCATTAAGGTGTATTCGCTCCTCATTGGAAAAAATGGACACTTCGGGTATTTGTTCGCGAATCAACTCAAAGTTGAATGAGGTTTGAACCTTACGTTCATCTACATCTTGTGAAAAGTATGTGTTAAGATTTAGAGGCATGAGCAGATGCGCCTGGTTAGACAGACGATAGCGTGTGGCCCGGGCTTTTCCCTCCACAACAACGTCTTCGTTTCTCACCAATGCAGCAATAAGGCGTTTGAGCGTAGCGTCACTACCTTCAAATGCAATTCCCTTCGCTATTTCTTCACGTGATGATAGTGGATTATAATGAAGGAATTGTAGTATCTCTCTTGAATTGTCCATGTCTTACAATGTTTAATCGGTGCAAAATTAATAATTATTTTTCATTTATCGGGTCAAAATGAGCCTAAAAATGGTTAAATAATCGATATTTTGAGCCGATTCACATTCGTTCCGTAATTTACGAGCTTCAAAAATATATTTATTCCCACTGCAAAAGTACGTATTTTTCTCTTAACACAAAACTTTTATATTATAATTTTTGTGATTGGGATGGCACAAAGAAACTTGGTTTGGCTGCACCAGAGTAGAAGAAAGGTGGCGGAATGTCAAGGTAACTATTTGATTCTCCCATGCCCGAAACTGGGTGTGGGAGAAATCAGCGTATAGGTTAATAGTTCTTTAAGTATATTCATATATGTTGAAATCTTTGCTCATTTGGTGTATTTTTGAGTACTTTTGAGGTTGAAAAGAAGAAAAAATAAAAAAAATATCATTTTTCTACTTAATTATTTCGATTTTGTGCGTTTACTATATACATGACAACAATAGAATTTGAACATATCATCCTAAAGATACGCCCGCAGATGGTGAGGGTGGCACTCGATTTCTTCCATAACGAGGAGGATGCCGAGGATGCCGTGCAGAATGTATTGTTCAAGATGTGGAAGCGCGACTGGAAGCCTGACGATGACGTTACAGCCCTTGCAATCAGGGCAACAAAGAATGAATGTGTCAGTATGGCAAGGAAACAACGACTGCGATTACATCTTTCAATTGAAGATGAGGCAAGGAGTTTGACGAGTGCCAATGAGGCTGACCAAGACATTCTCACTAACGAGCGCCGTCAGAGTATAGAAAAGGCTATCAACAACTTGTCAAGGTCGGAGCAACGCATCATCCGTCTTACGCAAGATAAAGGACTCAATGCAGAAGAAATAGCCATAGTCACAGGCATAAAGCTGCCTTCGGTAAGAAGCATGTTGTCAATGGCAAGAAAGAAACTAATAGAACATTTAAGCGTATGAAGCAGACATTAATAAATAAGTATTTAGCTGGCGAGACAAACATCAGCGAGGAGCGTGAGTTAAAGCAACTGCTTCTTGATATCCCTACTGCTCAACAGTCAAAGGCAGAGCGTTCCATCCTCGAATTGCTTTCCTATTCCGAAAGTGAGGAGATGGAAGAAGATATCTTTGCTGTTGATTATACGGAAGAATACGACAAACAAGTTCGACCATCGCGAACAATCCGTTTGTGGCCTTGGCTCGCAGCAGCTTGCGTTGCAGCACTGCTCGTTGTGTTCCTTGCACCACCAAGAGAAGACTCGAAGCAAGTGGCAAAAGTTGAAAAAAACATTGTACCACAAAAGGAACAGAAAGACTCCATTAAACCTGAACCCGTCTCACAACCTATACAGGAAGATAATCAACTGGCACAGGTGGCAAAAAGCAATTCTTCCGTAGTACAGAAGAATCATAAAAAGACAGGAACGGTTACAGAAGCATCGCAAGACGCTGTGGCTGTAGCAGAGATCTCCAGTACAGAAGAAAACTATGAAGAAGTCACCTCCGTTGCAGACCAGAGAATGGAGGAATTCTATGCAAGTTCTGCTAATATACACAGATGCGGTCAGCAGTTGAAGCAACGGGTAGCGACAATGCTGGCTGATCAGCAAACCAATCCTCAATACGTCAATCTATAAAACAAAGACTTATATGAAAAGAATAATCATATCATTTATGCTGACGCTATGCTTCGTCAGCATCAATGCACAACATAAAGAGAAGCTCGACAATATGTTAGGTCAATTGGATTCGCTTGGCTTCAAGGTGCGTCATAAGCGTTCCAACAATGGTCGCGGATACATAACGGAGTCATACAATATAAACAAGACGTTCCATGAGTCGTGCATCAAGGATGAATGTCCGGCAGGCAACATAATGTCCTACCCTGCCAACATCGCGAAGCAGGTAAACGACAGGCAGCACTACGACAGTTACGTTGAGATAATCCGCAATACGCTCGAAGACCTCATGCCAATAGCCGAGGAAAGCTATCACAACGAATCACACGACGGCGGTAAAGATACCATCAGTTATTCACTTTGTATAAGCAGCGGAGATAATACCGTAAAGAGAGATCTTGGTTTCCATGGCAGTCCGCAGTTCTTTGAGGCAAAGGAGTCTATCTCATTCGATGTTAACAGAACGCCACAGCCGAACTGTACCACGCATCACAGGGCATGGAGTTCCTTTGACTACGTGAGAAACGAACAACTCGCAACGCAAGAGTCTGTACCCTTCAACTGGGAGGAGTATCATAAGAGCATTCTGCCATTGCTGAAACAGAAAGGGGTAAAGCAAAGAAAGTTCCTGTGGGCGCAGGACAACAATCCTGACTATATGAAAGACAGGAAACTGTTCGATGATTACTCCAGCCTGATGAGCGTTACGACCGTGGAGGGCAAGACTACAGCAGGCGAGACAACGGGCATCATCTATACAATACCATGCGACAAGCAAGACCTGGCAATAGCATTACTTGAAAAGCTCAACAGCATCACGGAACAATATATAGAGCAACATCCTGAACAGACATTTGCATACGAGTTTGACAATAAGTTTAATCCCTGTGGAAAAGGATTTGCTGAAGGTTATGAGGCATCAAGCCAACTGCTATATGCTGTTCCTGTAAACGACTATAAGGAATGCTACAGAATACGTTGCGCAGAAAATGCTCAGGGCTATCACATCCTTGTATTCAAGACCAAGGGTGTACTATGGATTCCAAAGGAATGGTCAAAATTGAAGAGTATTGTTAATGGCAAAAAGACTTACGTAAAATGAAGAAGATAAACATTATAATAATATTACTGCTATGCTCCGTGGCAGCCGTGGCGCAGAAGTCTCTCCCTGGCTCCGATCAGATCAATCCGGAGATTAAGAAACTGATGCAGCGCATTGACTCTTTGGGAGTAGAAAACGAGGTAATCTTTGACCGCGATGCAAAGCAAGGCATGAGATACAGAGTGGAACCTTGGCTCTATGTTGAAACCGACGATACCATAAAGCAAGAAGGACTGAAGCGCATCGTTGACACTAACGGTAAGGAACATTTCGTTGGCGATGGAATACTGAAACCCATGGCAAAAAATCAGGCGGATGCTATTCGTAAGACATGGAGAGACAACCGTCTTGCTCATGAGGCAATAATGAAAACCATAAAGCGCCTTGCACCTGAGAGTGAGATGACCAACCATTATGAGGTACACAAAAATGGTATGGACACGATAGACGTATCTATGATGTTAAGCAAGGAAAAGAACGAATATCTTGAATACGGACTCAGGTCTTTCCGTTCCCGTTCAGACACATACAACCTACTGCGTGCCCTCCCCCTGTTTAAATACAACTGTATTGTTGGGGATAATTCGAAGGCATACAAGTTTATTGATGTAGATGATTTCATGACAAAGGCAAAGCCAATCTTTGATCATAAAAACGTAAAATCGCGAAAAGCAGTTTATGAGCATGATGGAGACTTCCGCCCGGAAAACGATAATATCTTTGCATTGCGAATGTATCACGTGGATGGTGATGCTCCATACAACTCACATACAGATGCTACCATCTATCAGTGCACCTCGCGTAAGCAGGCAGAGGAAATGTTGGCGCAACTCATATCACTCATCTGGCAATATACCGGTGAGCATAAGGATGTCAGCTATTATGAATTTCAACCATTCACACGATTCACGGATTGGTCAACAAGTGTGGTAATCGAATTCACTTCTGCTTCAAAGAAAAAAGGTGCAGCACCTCGCGAGTTCTACATTGTGTTGTACAAAGCAAAAGGAAAAGAACTTTATTACTTCGCCTTCCTGAATACTGACGGCGACCTCTGGCTACCACTTGACTGGGCAACTGTGGAGCATAGCAAACTGACAAACAAACCGATGGAGGGGAACGTCGCAGGTACATGGAAGTGTTCCGAACTGACACTCCGCAATCTGGGTCTTGACTATGACAAGATGAGTGGCAAGATAGAGTTGAAGGGTGACTCCACTTTCACAATGACCGCAAAAGGCAGGGGCATAGGAGGATACAATTTCTGGCCGCATCGTACTGTCAGCGTAAAGCTTAACGGAACGTACTCCATAAAATGCAATAGCATTTCGTTCAATTTGAAGAGAGACAATATCAAATGCCATATCAATGATGATGCCATGGACAATGACCCAAAACTTGATTCTACTCCTGCATATAAACATCAACAAGAGCATACCACCTGGGATGCTGCCGACAGACGATATGAAACAGCCAAGGATCAAGGCAGCATGCAGGAGGAATCGCTAAAAGATGATATACACAAGGCAATGCCTTTTAGAGCCAACATCACATTCATCGACAGTAAGACCGTTCAGATTGGTTCCACAATCTATCTTACACGATAAGTAGAAACGAATCTCCATATCATTCATCTTTGCGCTTCTGTGCATCATTACCGTTGATGCACAGAAGCGATATATTGTGATTCTTGCGGAATATTGATACACTCTGATTCAACAATATTGTTAATAACTAAAAATGAGATTACAATAACTAAAAATGAAAGTTAAAAGAAGTAGTATATAGTTGTTTTTATCTACTAAACTTTTCGTTATTAAATTTTTCATTATACCTTTGCACTATAAAAATTAAAACTTTAGTAGATGATGAACAAGAACAAAGATAACCAAACGCTGACTCGTGTTGAGATGGAGATAATGACGCATCTATGGAAGAAGAATAAAGCTGCGAGCGTGCGCGAACTTCTTGAAAGTTACGATGATCCAAAACCTGCTTACACAACAATAGGCACCTATATGAAGATACTCACGCAGAAAGGATTTGTAACTCCGGAAAAGCATGAGGATGACGGAAAGACTTATTTCTTTCGTCCGTTGGTATCACAAGAGGAATATCGCCGTAGGGTGATGTCAGAAGTTAAAGATACTTTCTTTGGTGGATCTGTAAGTTCCCTCGTTCGCTATTTTGTAAAAGAAGAGAAGATTGACGATGCAGAGTTACAGGAACTGATGCAGTTGATAAAAAATCAGTAACAACCTCATAACCTTATAACCTCATCCACCCATGCTCGCATACGCTATAAAATCCGCCATTTATCTCAGCATGATGTATATCCCCTACATGCTGATACTAAGGAACGAATCATTCTTCCGTTTCAACCGACTATTGCTTTTGTGCATCATGCTGTTGTCGCTCATTCTCCCTCTCTGCGATTTCCACTCTCTTGCCGTAGAATCGAATCCGATACACCATGGAATGATAGAGATAGGTATGCCGATAGCGATAGTTGAGGGACAAACACCATCTCCCCACAATGTAAGCACAAGCATAAATTGGCAGCTCGTCATCGCCTACATATATTTAATAGGTGTCATCGTTACGGCTTTGGTAAAGCTGTATCAGTTGG
>JAGHTW010000187.1 GCA_018065145.1 Candidatus Prevotella equi | reverse complement strand
TGTGTGAGGGTGAGAGAACCAACTGTCTCTCGTGATTGATTAACTGAAATTTTCATAATTTGCGTTGTGTTGTTTAAGTTTATATTGTAGTTGTTATTTGTATTTCAAACTCTTGACAGAGTTAGTGGAGTTCCTCTGTTTAGTGTTTTCAGTCGTCTTTCGTAGTTTTTACCAGAAAATCGATGCAAAGGTAAGGAGAAATTCTGCTCGTCCCAAATTTGAAGACTACTTTTCTCCTCACCTTTATGCTTTTTTAATTTTGTCTAAGACAATGTTAAAAGCGACATTGCTTAGGGGGTAATACTTCCCCCTAAGCCGGAATTGTTAAAAACGTTAATTCCCATTTAACACTAACCGTTAGCACTCTTTACGATTGTCAGCGTTGGTCTTGGCTTCAGCGTTATGCAGTCAACACTCTGGCGCTTTGTCTCGTCGGACATGTCGGCATATACCTGTGTGGTAGATACGTTCTTGTGACCGAGCATGTGCTGGACGGCATAGATACTTGTTCCTGCGTCAACCTGCAACGAGCCGAAGGTGTGACGTGAGCAGTGGTAGCTGATATGCTTAGTTACTCCACTTGCATCAAGCCATTTCTTCAATGGCTTCTGAGTCATGCTGCATGTCAAGCCTTCAAAGACCTTGTCCGTTGGCTTGCGGTTCTCATCCTCATTGTAGAATCCAATCAGATCAAGTGCTTCCTTGCTCACTGGATTCTTGATAAGCTGCTTTGTCTTCTGCATACGGACGGTGATGTACATTCCTCCGTCACCGTATGGCTGAATTCTGTTCCAAGTGAGTGCAAGGATGTCACTTCTGCGAAGTCCTGTAAGACATGAGAAGAGGAAGGCGATCTTCAATACCTCATGCTCGCATGGTGTCGCAGCCAGAGTAATAAGTTCCTGCTGTGACAGATGTTCCTTCTCTGTTGGTATCGTGTCTATCCTGTCAAGGAAACCGTTAGGATTCTCCTTAATCTTATGGTCACGATAGGCAGTGTGAAGAACTGCGCGGAATGTTGACCAGTACCCCGATGCGGTGTTGGTGTGCAACTTCTGCTTCGGATGGCGTATCTGCGTGGTTGTCTGCAGATACTCCATGAACCTAACACAGAGGTCAACGCTAATCTCTCCAGAGGTGCACTTGCCTTCCACGAACCCCTCGAAGTACTTGTACACGTTCTCCCACTTGGTGGTCTTCTCTTCTGCCTTCTTCTTGAAGTAGGCAAGGAAATCACCCTTCTGCTTTTCTTTGTCAAAGAAATCGTAACGCTCATTGACAATGCTCTCAAATCGACGGCAACGAATGGCTTCTGCCTTCTCCGTCATGTTGTCGTTGTAGTCACGCTCGCGCTGGTTCTTTGGCTTGGAATAGATGTAGATACCGAGTGACTCATGTCGCTGTACCTTCATCGTTGACTCGTCCCTATAGCCAGGATAGTAGTCAAGATAGAAGCTCTGCATCGTACCGTTCTTTATGGAACGCTTGCGCAAGGTGACTGTCTTACAAATGTTAGACATACTTGTTCTTATTTGTTATTAGTGAATAATCGAGGCTATGCGTCTCATAGCGAGGGCAAAGGAACTACATTATGTGGCGATTATCAATATTATATATGGTAATCCGTCAGTAATTACTCAATAATGGGTTTTGATGGTGGTTGCTGTGTCCTCTTTTGTGAATTACGCTTGTAGTTTTACCTATTTCAACTGGATTTTGTTAGCTGGTCATGTAATGATGTATGAACCGAATTGTGCCATACGCTCTGCCATAACACCATCTATCTCTTCTTTGAGAAGGAGGTTTCTGACACCTACCTTAACTTTGGTGAGATTTCTTGCTTTGACAATGACTCCAACATTGGCGGTGGACATTCCGTATTTCTCAGCAACCTCTGCTGTGGTATAGTATCGGTCGTCAGAAACGAGGTCGGTTCTGCGGAGTTCATCTAGATGGTCTTTTGAATAGTAGGTAATGCCGTATTCTCGTTTGGTTGGGATATGATGACGGTAGGCGTATGAATGTATGGAACCAGAGTTCATGCCATAGAGTTGAAGGACTTGCTCGGTTGTTACCCATTCCTTGATGCTGTCTGCATCGAAGGTTAGCCCGAATAGTTCATCCATGTGCTTTCGGCTATAGTAGTTCTTGCCTGCTATTCTGCAAACAGGTATTTCATTTCTCTTGGCTGAGGTGTATAGCCATGATTTCTTGACCTTATATATCTGCATGACTTCTTCGCCTGATATGTAGTCAAGTGGTTCCTCGGAATGGGATTGCGTTGTTCCATTCCCTTTTGTCACCTTTTCTTTTGACGAAAGGGAAGAAGATTTTGCCTTCTTAGGCTTAGGAATGGGAAGGACACGGTGATAAGGATTGCCGGCAAGCATCTGTTCGATGTCTGCCTTGCGGATGAATGCCATTCTTGAACTGAT
>JAGHTW010000188.1 GCA_018065145.1 Candidatus Prevotella equi | reverse complement strand
TAATGTGGGTGCGCAGGATGTGGTCCTTCATGGTAAAGTATTGGATGATCAGGGAAACCCTGTGGAACTTGCTACTGTGTCTTGTCTGAAACAGGGCAAGGTGACGATGACGAACATGAAGGGTGAGTATTCTTTGACGCTTTCTAGTGCTGATTCTGTTGTTATTCACTATTCCATGGTCGGATACAAGGGAAAGGATCGTGTACTCCGTAAGCCTAAGGGACGACAGAACCTACAGGTGACACTGTATGAGGATGATAATGTGCTTGCCGGCGTTACGGTTACGGAGCGCAGAAGACAGACAAGCAATAGCGAAGAACTGGATATAGAGGACATGAAGAATGCGCCTTCGGCTTCTGGCAATGCTGTTGAAGACATGATACAGCAACAGGCGGGCGTTAGTACACACAGCGAATTGTCCTCGCAGTACAATGTTCGCGGTGGTACGTTTGATGAAAATCTTGTTTATATAAACAATGTTGAGGTTTATCGTCCTTTCCTCGTTCGTTCTGGACAACAAGAGGGTATCTCTATCATTAATCCCGACATGGTTTCGGGTATAAAATTCTCCACCGGCGGATACGAAGCTAAGTATGGTGACAAGATGTCTTCTGCCCTTGATATTACCTATCGCCGCCCTCAGCGTACGGAGTTGAATGTGTCGGCGTCACTGCTTGGTGCGTCAGCATATCTAGGTTTTGGAAACAAGAAGTTCTCTTGGTCAAACGGAATACGCTACAAGACGACAAAGGCGTTGCTGAAAACCTTTGAGACAACTGGCGAATATGACCCTCAGTTCATTGATTATCAGACACATCTTGTATGGACACCAAACAAAAGGTGGAGCATTGAGTTTATGGGTGATATATCCCAGTCCAAGTATAATTTCTATCCTGTTGACCGCGAGACAACTTTCGGAACACAGGAGAACCTGAAAGCATTCAAAGTTTATTTCGACGGACAGGAGAAAGACCTCTTCAGAACCTTCTTCGGCGCCCTGACAATCAAGCGAAACTTCAACAAGAACGCATCACTCTCGCTCATTGGTTCCGTATATCATACCAACGAGCACGAGACTTATGACATACAGGGACAATATTGGCTCACACAGACAGAGACACAGTCAAATCTTGGCGTGGGAACATACATGGAATACGCCCGCAACTACCTTAATGCGACGGTGGGAAGCGTGAAGCTTATGTTTGAGAAAAAGACGCTGAAGCACAATATCCTTACCGCCCTTACCATGAAGTTTGAGAACATAGAAGAGGATAGCCGTGAATACGAGATGCGTGACTCAAGCGGTTATGTGATGCCACATACAGGCAACGACCTCAATATGATATATACTCTTGCTGCAAAGAACAAGCTTAGCGCTACCCGATTGGAGTATTTCATACAAGACACATGGCGTTTTACCAACCCTTCCGAGACCACATTCTACACCTTGAATTATGGTGTGAGATTTGCGAACTGGTCGTTTAACAAGGAGAGCATTGTGTCGCCACGTGCTTCGCTTGCCGTCATTCCAGCGTTTAACGAGAATGTCACCCTGCGTTTCGCTGCGGGATTGTACTATCAGGCGCCTTTCTTCAAGGAACTGAAAGACACTACTACCGTTCGTGGCGTGACCTATGCAACGCTCAATCAGAAGATAAAATCACAGCAAAGTATTCATGTCATTGCGGGATTTGATTACAAGTTCAAGGTGTTCAACAGACCTTTCAAGTTTACAACAGAAGCATATTATAAGGCATTGTCAAATATAATTCCTTATAGCGTTAATAATGTGAAGGTTACATATAACGGTGTAAACGAAGGAACGGGCAATGTGTTCGGTATAGACTTTAAACTTTACGGTGAGTTTGTACCAGGAACAGAGTCGTGGATTACCTTCTCGCTGATGAGCGCAAAGATGAAGTACCGTGGCATGTCTATACCTATGCCTACCGACCAGAGATATTCCGTGAATCTGTTCTTCACAGACTACTTCCCAGGAACCGACCGTTGGAAGATGACCCTGCGTCTTGCCTTTGCCGATGGCTTGCCTTTCGGACCACCACATACCGACAACAGCCGTCAGAACTTTAGGGCGCCAGCATATCAGCGTGTTGATATAGGTATGAGTTACAGGGCATACAAGAGAGCAAACCAAGAGAGTAAGAAGTTCGGACTACGTAATATATGGATTGGACTCGATTGTCTGAACCTCATAGGACATAATAACGTGAACTCATTCTACTGGATTACTGACGTAACAAATAATCAGTATGCTGTACCTAATTATCTTACTGGTCGCCAGCTGAATGCACGTGTATCGTTTGATTTCTAAATTGAAATGGAAAATCTGCAAAAAGACATATCTGAAACTGTAAAGGAGATTAAGCAATCCTTCCGTATTCTCATGAATGGAGTTACTGCACAATCTATGAGAGAAAAGGGATTGGACTATCATATCAATTGGGGTGCAAATCTCTTGCATCTGCGTGAGATGGCAAAAGAATATACTCCATCGCGACAACTCGCCCAGACTCTGTGGCAGGAGAATGTGAGAGAGTGTAAGATTCTTGCTACATTGCTGATGCCGAAGGATGATTTCTCGTATGATCTGGCAACGCTGTGGATAGAACAGACGCACAGTCGAGAGATAGCAGAGGTGGCAACGCAGAATCTTTATCAGCACCTGCCCTACTCTACCGAGCTTGCTATGCGACTAATCTCGCTGGATTCGGAAATGCAACAGCTGCACGGATACCTTATTCTTGCGCGTTTGTTTGTGAAAGGTGTTGCTCTTGACGAAAGAGACGCAAATGAATTTGTAGATCAGGCAATAGTAGTGTTGCAAGATAGCAACAACGCTGTCAAGCATGCCGCAATGAATGCACTTCAGCATTTTGCAGAATTGGATGAGCTGTCGCGCGCTATGGCATTTGGCGCTTTGAAGCAAATAGGTATGGAAGAATGGATATGATTTGGATTTAGTGATGAGGTGATTTTACAATTTGTAAGCAAAAACATATTATTTGTTTACAAAATGTCATTCGGAAAAGTGTCGTGAGAAAATTGAAAATAGAGAATCGCAGGACGAAAGTTCTGCGATTTTTTTGTTGTTTTGTCACTATAATCTGCAAAAGTATAACTTTTAGAATGTAATCGTGTAACTATTACACTGTAAAAGCATAACTTTTACCTTTCAAAAGTGGCACAATTACACGGTAAAAGTGGCACGATTAGGGCAAAAAGGTAGCTCAAAAAAATGTCAAAAATTATAACTGCTTGATTTGCTTTTACTTATATAACGGCCGAAAAATGCCGTATTTGCGTACAGAAAATTTATTTTTCAGAAAACAGGCGTTTTAGAGGCGTTTGTGGAAATCAAAATGTAAGTAGAATGCTTGAATTGCTTACAAAATGTAAAGTCAAGATTGGATATAATTACCCTGTTGGCATTTCTGTTTTATCTTTATTTTTGAAATTTTGTAAAGTTTATATTTGCTCAATTCAACATTTTTTATTAATTTTGCGCCTAAATGACGCGTAACGCGCGTAAACATTAATAAAATGTTTGAAAATAGAATTATAACTAACTAAATACAAAACAATGCTTACACTTAAACTCATTACAGAAGAGAAAGAAAGAGTAATCAAGGGTCTCGAGAAGAAGCACTTCAGTGGTGCTGCTGAGGCTATAGACAATGTGCTTGCTATCGACAAGAAGCGTCGTGAGGCACAGCAGGAACTGGACGCATGTCTCTCAGAGCAGAAGAAGGCTGCGGCAGAAATCGGTAAACTCATGAAGGCTGGCGACAAGGCTGCTGCTGAACAGGCTAAGGCTGCCGTTGCTGCACTGAAAGATAAGAGTAAGGAACTGGAAGAGGCAAAGGCTGCCGCAGAAAAGGAAATGACTACCCTGCTTTGCACTATCCCAAACATCCCTTACGACGAGGTGCCAGAGGGTTCTTGTGCTGAGGACAACTGGGTGGTGAAGTCTAACCTCAAAGAGTGTGTTGTTGGTCAGGACACCGTTGGCAACTGGGACGCTAACCCTGTTGTTGAGACTGCAAAGCTGCCTCACTGGGAGCTTGCAAAGAAGTATAACCTCATAGACTTCGACCTCGGTGTGAAGATCTCAGGCGCAGGTTTCCCAGTATATGTTGGTAAGGGTGCACAGCTTCAGCGCGCACTCATCAACTTCTTCCTTGCAGAGGCTAACAAGGCTGGCTACACAGAGATTATGCCTCCTACAGTAGTTAATGCAGCTTCAGGTTATGGCACTGGTCAGTTGCCTGATAAGGAGGGACAGATGTATCACTGCGAGATAGACGACCTCTATCTCATCCCAACAGCTGAGGTGCCTGTAACAAACATCTATCGTGACGTAATCCTTGACGAGAAGGATCTTCCTATAAAGAACTGTGCTTACACTCAGTGCTTCCGTCGTGAGGCAGGCAGCTATGGTAAGGACGTTCGCGGACTGAACCGTCTGCATGAGTTCTCTAAGATTGAGATTGTTCGCATTGATAAGCCGGAGCATTCTGCCGAGTCTCACAAGGAGATGCTGGAGCATGTAGAAGGTCTTCTGCAGAAGTTGGAGTTGCCTTATCGTATTCTCCGTCTCTGCGGTGGTGATGCATCTTTCACATCTGCTATCTGCTATGACTTCGAGGTTTACTCTGAGGCACAGAAGCGTTGGCTCGAGGTTTCTTCTGTTTCTAACTTCGATACTTATCAGGCAAACCGTCTGAAGTGCCGTTTCCGTAATGCTGAGACAAAGAAGACAGAGCTCTGTCATACCCTTAACGGTTCTGCTCTTGCACTTCCACGTATCGTTGCATCTATCCTTGAGAACAACCAGACGGAGGATGGTATCATCGTACCAAAGGCACTCGTACCTTACATGGGTTGCGAGGTGATAAA
>JAGHTW010000026.1 GCA_018065145.1 Candidatus Prevotella equi | reverse complement strand
CCCACCTGTGCTGCCACCAGCCAGTTGATATTAGCGTTAGGGTCGAAGCCAATGATGATAGGTTTGTCCGGATCAATATCAGAGTCCCATCGTGAATCAGGCTTCTTCATCTTCTCCTTATCGTACTCCAGATTGTCAATAAATGACAATTCCGGAGCCGTATATTCATTCTCCTTCTTCATGCCAGAGTAGAAACCATCAGTAGCAATATCTATCCTCTTGCACATGATGGAGGTCATGAACGTCAGCAGAGGAAGGTCACGCTTCATCTGCTTGATATAGTCGAGTCCGAGAATCTGCATGTTCTCGATGGACGTATATTCCTTATAGATGAGCAGCTTCTTACGGAACGCCTGCAGGTTCCTCTCGATGTACTTCAGCTCCTTCTCATTGTAGGACTGGCTTCCTATGCCGTCCTTGATACGCTGGAGCAGTTCCCATCGGCGGTACACGAGCCCTTCCACGAGTTTCACCAGCTCAGCGTCGCACTCCTTCTCATATTTGAGGAACCAGGAACCAGCGCGTGTCAGTGACATATCAGACGTCACCGTCATACCATGGTGCAGCCAGCACTTGCCGAAATACGCCTCCTGACCACGGTTCGCCTGAAACGTCTCATTCTTCAGCTGTTCGAAATCAATAAACTTCGCCTCGTCGATAGACAGCCAATCGAGCGACAGCGAGTTAGATGTTCCGCTTCTGTCCTGAGAGATCAGGCGGATTACGGAACCGTTATAGAACGACACGGTATTGTCCCATGACTCCGGAGTGATGACAGGATGCTTCCATCCCCACTTCTTCGGAGGAGCATGACCGATGACCCAGTGCACGTCACGCTTATAGCCCCAGTTCTCCCAGTGCTGGATAGCTGAAGGGAGGATGTTTGACAGCAAGCGTTTCACCGATGGCCCCACCATGCCACCCGATGATCCAGGCATGAACTGCATACACTCCTTCATGCGTTCCGCCTGAATGAAACCCTTACCGAAGCCACGTCCGCAGATTGCCACGAGGTCACGCGGACTCATCAGGAGGCAGTATGTCTGTCCGTCATTGAGATACTGTTTCATCCTGTGCCTCCTCTCTCAGTTCTCCGGACTCCCTTGCAGCCTCCATCACTTCCTCGAAGTCCGCATCGATGGCTTCCATCTTGTACTTCTTGTTGTAGAACCTAATCTGCTCACGGAGGCGTTCCATAGGCTCGATGCCCGCATAGCGTGGGTCGTCAGTAGCCTCTATGCCCTCCGGCTTGATGTCATAGTCAGGTTTGAACGGCTCATCCTTATCCAGCTTGTTGTACTTGGCGAAGTCAGCCAGAGCCTTCTCCGCTGACTTATAGTCCTTCGCCTTCATGGCTGTTTCATAGAGCTTCATAAACTGTTGGTTGACAAACCACTGCTTCCATTCCCTCGACTCCTCGTTCAGCCTTCCCATCAGCTCCTTGCATACAGCGATATCCTCATACGCCGCCGACTTCTTTATCTCTTTGCCGAACTGTCTGCAGTGTTCTATGTTCCAGTTCACGATATCCTGTGGCAGCATGGAAGGGAACTGTCTCCAGTGCGTATATACATCACGCACTCTGAGGATCCTGTCTATGACGGATGGCAGCAGCTTCGCCTCCTGCATAGCAGGGAGGTCGGCAAAGAGGTGTTCTGAATAGGTATCGATGTCTCTTATCATGTTGAAGTATTGCTTTAACGAGGTTCAAGTATTACTTTAATCAACTACACCGCACACCGCATAATATCTTGCATAGCGGTGGCAATGGAAGCAGGAGAGCCAGCAATGGCAGATGCAATATTCTGCTTGCGCAGCTCACCAGCGGTAGCAGCGACACCACGCATGTACGCCTTACGAACAGGCGAAAACTCATTCTCCAGCTCTGCCTTCAGCTCGCTCTCTGGCACGTCCATCAGCGCGGCTATCTCACAAGGAGGAGTAAGGTTCTTTCCGTACTCCTCCATATCATTCAAGTTAAACTTTAATGCATCCATTCCTTGTAAGTAACTGATTTGTTATCTATTATTGCTTTAAGACAATCGTGTAACTTTAACCACGTAGCGCAGTCTGAAGATATCATCGTACACTCCACACGACCGCCGTATGTCTGATTCTGGGACGTCACCACCGTAACGGTGAGACCGCCACCTTTTACGAGCATCAGCTTAGAGTGGTTCTCAGAGAAGAACACCTCATCGAATGCGCTGCGCATGAGAGCCCCCAGCTGTATCGTCTTGTTCGATGCCTTGAAGTCAGCGAGCAGTACAGAGTGTGATATCAGACCATCGTCACGCAGACGCTTGAAGCCACACAGGAAATCGTCGGAGGTAGAGAACGTAGTGACGAACACCTCTGCCGGACCTGTCTGGTCGAGTATCCACGACAGCAGACCTACCAGATGCACCTCAGTACCGAGGTACACCTGTGTAGGTTCCTGTGCCAGTGGCTTCAAAAGTCTGTTATATCTGGGAAGAGTGCGTGACATTACTTCACTGTGCAGCCGAGTGCCTCCAGTTCCTTGGCACGCTTATCGGAGAAGTTACCTCCGAGCTCCATCACTGCCTTGATATGGATATTGAACTCACGCACGAAGTCCTCGTGTTCCTGCTGCTCCAGGAGTGAACCCTGTTCCTCCTCTGAAGGATGAGCCTTTGCGTGCAGCTTCTTCAGCTTAGGAAGGTTGCGGGTTATCCACGTACGTTCTACAGCCACGTTGCCGGCTTCCTCCTTCTTTGGCTCTTCAGCATTGTCCTTCTTTGGCTCTTCAGCAGTTTCCTCTGACGACTCTTCAGAAGGTTCTGCAGTAGTCTCTTCAGGATTTTCTGCAGGATCCTCTGTTTTTTCATCGGTGGTAACCGGCTCAGCCTTGAACTCGTCATACTTACGCATGTTCTCGCGGTACTCCTTGTCCAGCTCATCGAGTTGCACCAGGAACTCATATCGCTCACATGGCTCACATTTCTCCATGGTGCGGAGAGTGGCATGCAGCTGTGCAATCTTCTTATAGCGTGACTTGTTGCCATCGAACAGGTCACGGATATGCTGAGGAAGGCTGTCGTGGTTCTCACGTCTGCCTTTCAGCTTTACGGTTGCCGTTTCCTCACCCTCGCCCTCAATGGTGCCTGTTGCTATTATCTCGGTAGCATCTGGCACTACGCGTTCATCGAGCTGTCGCACCTGGTACTGCGTGAGACCGGCGAGACGTGGCTGAAGGTATTTGTTCAGCTCATACTCCAGTTTCTTGACGTAAGCCGGACGCTGTGGGTTACGCAGGATCTGATTGTAGAGAATCTTGTTTCGGTTAAAAGAGAGAAGCATCTCTGCACCTTCGCGGATCTTCTCTTCTGATGTGTGAGGCTGCTCCAACCAGTCACGCATACGTTCTGTTAGTTTGTGGTCCATACTTATAGAATTTAGAAGAGGGCAGTGGCAGCTCTATGTCTGCACTGCCCTCAGGATTATATATTGTGTGAATGGCTATTCACTGATGATGGAGCAGTCCTTTCCGGACATGTACGTACCATCAGAGAGGATAATCTTGCCCTCGTAGAATGGTGCAGGAGTATCGTCGGTAACGGCGATCTCGAGCGTTGTCTGAGCGCTGTCGCCAGCAGCTGCTGCACCAGACTCCTGTTTTGGGTTGACGGTAGCCTGGAACATCTCGTTGCCGAAGAGTCTCATTCTGCCGTCACGCATAGGAACGAGGAACACGGTATCATCGTTGTTCAGCATGGCGCAGAGACCTGCCGCCTCTGCATTCACTCCAGGGTGAACAGCGTTTACTGTGTTGTTAAACGTCTTAGAGCCCCAGTTGCCCTGTGACTCAGAATTGAAGCTGTTCGTATCTGGAGTAAGAGTAATCTTCTTCCAAGAAGCGTCAGCAGCAAGAACGAAGTCCTCCTTGATGGTGACGATGGACGCGAGAGTAGCGTCCTCATCGGTAGGCTTGCCCTTTGCTGGCCACTTAACGATATCCTCACGAGGAATCGTAAGCACGAACTCACGTGTGCCAGGCATATTAGTCTGGCCCACGCAATGCTTCACGTCTGTGTAGATATTTGGTCGTTTACAAGTCATAGTGGTAATGTTTTATTGGTTAATGATTAAGCACCTTCGCCCTGCTGAGTGCCAGCACCCTTAGCAGCATTGATACCTGCCTCGGTCTTACCGATAAGGATATACTCCTTCTCGATACGTCCCACCTGGTAGCCGGCGAACATTACGGCGATGTAGTCGTACATGAAGTGAGAGTCCAGAGACTTCTCGATGAGAAGCTTTGTCTCTTCGCCAGCGATGTTAGTACCGAAGATGAAGTTGCCTGATGGTGTAAGCTTCAGGAAGTTGTCTGCGTTGTAGTTATCCACAACGAGGCGGCACTTACCGCGTGAGCCCTCGAGGTACACTTTGTCGTACTCGTTGTTGTAAGGGAGTGCACCATGATTCATCTGATAAGCGTCGCAGTACGCGCGGTACTCGGTATCAGTGAGGTGGAGGTCGAGGTTCATGTTACGCAGCTTCCTGTCTGCTGACCAGTAGAAGTCCTTTAGAACCTCCTCTGCGTTCTCTGCTGTGAGAGCGTCAATCTTGACAAGGTTCTTTTCAGAGGTAGCAATGGTGCCAGCCTTGATTTCCTTGTCGATGATGGTCTCGATACCATCGCAGAGATCCACGGTGTCGTGGCCAGCGCCGTTGCGCTTGCCGTCCCATACGTGCATAGCGAGGTTCTCGCCGACCTTACCCATGAGATAAGCACCGACATACTTGACGAATGGGATGCCGGCACCCTGTGCGCCCTTAGCAACATACTCATTCCAAATGGTCTGAATCGCAGTATTAGGGTCGAAGCCCTTCACAGCGTTGCCAAGGAACACCTCCAGCTCACGCTCTGCGATGCCAAGATCTCGTGTGTCACGATACTTAGGATCGTATGGTCCGATCTGCATGTCGCCCATGAGGATGCCCACCTTCTCCTTGTGTCGGATGCCAGTGTGTACAGAGAAGCATCCGTTGAAAGTAGCCTTAAGGGTGTCCACTGGTACAGTGAGCAGTTCCTTACGCCACTTGATGAAGTTTTTACCCAGCTCTTCCGGGTTAAAAACTACAGCACCTGTTGTATTTGCCATAATGATAAAACTGTTTTTAGGGTTAGTGATTAGAGGAAAGAGGCGAGAGGCTTTGCATCGTTGATGACGATTGTCTCTGTCTCATCCTCAGGAGCAGCAGACTTCTTGAGGTTCTCAATCTGCTCATCCTTCTGTTTGATAGAATCCTGTGCAGCCTTCAGCTGCTTCTCCAGGTCAGCGATCTTGTCTGCCTGGTCCTTTGTGTCCGACTTCTTCAGGTTCTGGATCTCCTCGTCCTTCGCCTTGAGTTTGTCGTTAAGATCCTTGAGATTGTCTTCAAGGGTCTTGAGCTGGTCCTGAGTCAGTTCGATGTTATCCTTCTCATTGAGATTGAAGCCATCGACGGCGAGGACAGCAGCCACGAGTCCGAAAATTTTAAGCATACTGTTCTTAGGTTGGGTCGCAAGGTTAATTGACTGTGAACGGTCTGTAGAGATTCCGAGCATCCTTGCGACCTTCTGAAGGATGCCTTCGTCAGCGGTTGGATTCTCCTCCTGAGACGGGAGAGGAGGCAGACCAAGTTCTTTTAATTGTTCGTTAGTCGGCTGCATAGCATTGAAGTAAGCGTTCTGTGCTCCTTCATCCTTAGCAGCATCACTGATGACAGAATCCACCAGACCGAAGTCCAGTGCATCCTTGGCGTTAATCCATGCAGCCACCTTCATCTTCTCCTTCACATCATCGACGGACTTTCCGTTACGCTTGGCGTAGATATTCGCAATTACATCGTCGATAGTCTCCAGATCCTTACGGGTCTTTCCGAGCTTACCAACGAGAGCGTCTATCTGCTCCTTGTTGAACGAGCCCCATTCCAGAACATAGTTCGATGCGTTGTGGATGAGGATCAGAGCGTCAGAAGACATGTCCACCTCCTTACATCCCATAGCGAGGAATGTAGCAGCTGATGCGGACATGCCGATGAAATGAGCGTGAATGTCGCCGTGGTCCTTGAACATCTGATATATTTCGAGACCATCGGTGACATATCCACCAAGAGAACAGATAGCCACGTCGCAACGCTTGTTCTTGAAGTCGTTGAGACGGTAACGCACATAGTCGGCAGATGTTCCCCATCCGCCGATCGTTCCATTGATGTAAATGTCGTATTTCATAATTCTGCATTAAAAACACCACAAAATTACGAACTGGGATTGCTTCACGAAAATACCATAATAACAAGAAAGGAGCAGCGCTTCACAGCGTTGCTCCTCAAAAAGCTATACTTATGCATCACAAAGATGCGTTAAGCCGTTTGGTGTGATTGATTATCGGCAGAGGTCTGGTGCACTCCAGTACCGATGTGTACTTATACATCTGGGAACCTGTCACAGCCCCCAGTGTTCTCTGCCTTGTTGTCAACGGAAATGGCTTACGGCTGTTTCCGAAGCAGAACTTGGTTCCGTCTGCCAGCTCCACTTTGAACACGATCCACTTACTCTTCGTCTTTATATCCGTAGAGGTGGTGAATGTCAGTGTGCTCTTATATAGACGTTCGCCTTCCTTGATGTTCTCGGACAGTTTCAGTTCTGCCGGCACCTTGATGTCCAGCGGTGTCCACATATACGAGCGCATGAACGCCCATCCATTACTCTCTATGCACTGTGTGTGCCTTGCTTCTCCCACAGAGATCTTCACTACGCTATATACATTTTCCATCGTGAATTGTTAATATTACGAAAAAATACGGGTAAATACGCTAAAGTACGGCAAAGTACGCCAAGTACGGAAAATGACGGGAAAATACGCATTACGTATTTTTCTGCCTTTTGTGGTTCATTTTTTTGTTGAAATTGTTGCCTATTTCAACATTATTCTTACGGTATGCCATCACCATACGGTTGATGCGCTGCTTCAGAGTCTCTTCATGGTCGATGCTGATATGGTGGCGCTGCATGTATGAGCGGACCGCACACTTTATGCCTACACCATTCTCCACCGACTGTAGGATATCCGTCTTCATGTCGCAGTCGAAGAGATTGCCGATCATATCCTTCAGAGCCTCCTGAGCAGATGCCGTGAAGTAATTATACGTGTCAGCCTTCCTCATTGATGAGGATGGTATGACGATAGCCACATCACCTTCTTTCCTGGTCTGCGGTATGCAGCCATCAGGAAGCGGACATGCCTGACGTCTTATCTCGGCATTCTCTTTTGAATGGTGAGGGAAGCGCACAGGATCTCCGAATGTAGATACAAGCCACTGCTGTACGTATGGCTTGAAGCTTAGATATAAGTAGAACTCTTTCATAGGCAGGAATATTTGATGCAAAATTACAAAAAAATCCGCATATTTCCTATATAAATAAGGTGTAAAATGCAAAAATAAGAGAGTACACCGAAACAATTTCGGTAAACCGTTCTTTGGTATCTTTCTTTCGGCAAAGAATAGTACCAGTGAAGCCCAACGCAGTTGTAGTGACACCCCGTGAGGACATCGCAATAGAAGAACCTCCCATGCATCCCCAGGCTACGGGTTGCGCATTGGGAAGGGAAGCATGGGAGGTTCTTCGCCGATTGCGATAGAGCGCCAGCGTTGCCCCTCTGACTGAGCGCCAGCGAGACGAGCGTCAGCGGTGACTGTTCCCATCGCGAATAGCGATATAGCGTAGCGTAGCCTTAATATGTATTCTCTCTCCGTTACGTTTCCGTCGTTCAAAATCCGTGTATGCGTGTATCACTGTGTAAAAATGCGTGTATTCGTGTGTATCAACTGAATATCAGTACATTACAACATACAGAAGAGCCAAAAATCAACAAAATTGCCAAGAGCCATCTGTATATCTGTGTCCCTGTATGCACGAAAAATCGCCTTGCCCCCCTTATTTTATACAGATATACTTTTAATCTGTATCATAATCTGTATCAAAAAAAAGTGTATGTAATACACTAATATACAACATATTGCACCGCCATTCCCCTTTGTCGATACAGATATACAGATAAATTTCATATTTTGAAAGGGAAGGGAAAGGAAGGGAACGGCAAGGAAGCGTCAGGGCATAAAAAATGCCGGGCAGCGCAACCTGTATAGAAGGTATGGCGCTGTCCGGCGACATGTATATATGTGGTTCTGTTGGTAGCCTCGCGAAGAGAATTATGATAAATAGAGGTTATAGTCTGCCGTATAGTTGATTTATAAGGTGCTGGGCTATCTCTATGTTGTTTATCTGCGCTAAGACATCGTAGAACTCGGTAGAAGATAAGCGATAGAGGGAAGAACCTATGCCTGTGCGTCTGGCAAATTGCAGGGTATGGTCTCTTTCACGTAAGTCGCCCATCAGCCTTGCCACTTCATCTTCGGTGAGAACATCTTCAGACTCATCGAAGTGATATTGGTCTGAATGCTTGTCGTAACCTATATATAGGGTGTAGACTGTTGTTACTTCCTGGAATTCGTTATCTTCTACTGCTTCCGACTCGAGGAAGTAGCCGTATGATGGTTCTACGTGGCTATCGTCGCCACAGTTGCAGTATTCCTTGCGGTAGAACACTACGTCATCCTCATGCTCTTCCTCGAAGTCAATGAGGTTGGTTATTCTGTTCAGTTTGTCCATGATTATATATTATCGGAGAATATCATACTTGGTTTCGGTAATCCCCAGAATTTAGTTATTACTCTATTACGGCGAACGTGCACCTTTCCGTTCTTGAATCTCTTTTGCATGTAACGTGCAGCTATGGCAGCGTTCTTCTTATCAGGATGCTTGCTTGTAATCGTGGTTATTACCCTTGCATTGAAATCACGTCTCATATTTTTTTCACTGTGTGATGTTGAAGTCTATTTATAACGGTAGTTCTCTATATTCCGGCTTGCTCAGTTCTGCGACGGCCGCCTTAATTTGTTCCTCTTCACGTTGGCATTCCTCGTTACCATCCTTCAGATACTGAAGGTTGGGATCCTGGTTGTCAATGGTGGCGATATATATGCCCTCGATAGACACACCGTTGCCACGTTGCACTATACGAGAGCTGCGGTACTTGCCCTTCAGATCGTTCGTCCATCCGATAACGCCCTTAGGACAATAGCCGAGCACCCATGAGCGATAATGCGACCACATGGCGCAGCGTTCCAGGATCTCCGTTGCAGACAGATATTCCGACTTTCCGGACATGCCTCTCTGATAGTCGCTGATGAAATCCTCGCGACTGATGAACTTGTTGGCATGTGATGTCTCGCCTGGTCTGAAATAGTCATCGAAGAAGTCAATGGAAGCCTTTCCGATCATCTTACGCAGCTGGCGCAGTTCCACACGTCCCATCGGCGGCTCAATCTTGATGCTTTGCTTGATGAATGGGATAGCTTCCTCAACACATTCTATGAAGATGTTGTCATCGTAATGCCATTCCTCATCGGAATAGTCAGAGTTCCAAAGAGAGTGACCGGTGAAGTCCACAGGGCTGCAAGCCTCTGGGAACGTCTCCGTCTCACCATGAAAGAAAGAAGCGCATGTAGTGCGTATCATACGACGCAGAGAGGATCCTTGCAGGTTCTTCTCCACCTTGTTTGTCGAGAACGCCAGTTTTGGTGAGCGTTCAAACTCGATGTAGAAGGGGTCAATGCCCTTTCTCTCAATCTTCATGTCTCCAGTAATATCTGGATACCAGTCTGAGAAGTTAAACATGAAGTCATCGAAGAGTATCACCCTTGTTCTTGTGGTGACAGGAGCGAAGATATGCTTGCTCTGCACTTCATCCTTCTTTCTACCCTGAATTGGGTAGGTATCTTTGTACTGTTGGATATACTTGAAGATGATGGACTTTCCCGAACCGCCATTGGAGCCTTCTCCGTCATAGTCATCCATAACGTATGCCGCCCACGGTTCTGAAGGTGACTTGTAATCCCATCCGTAGTAGCCGATGATGAAGAGTTTGGATATCAGCGAAGCCTTCTGCTCGTATATCTTATCTGGAGTGAGGTACGGGGAGTCGAGCTTACACCAGTTCTCTTTCCAGTACTCCTTTATCTGCTCCCTGGTCTTTCCCTCGCCGAGCAGTGCCGTCTCTTCATCCTGCCAATAAATGTGTGATGTGGCGCACTGGATACAGAACGCCTTAGACTTGTATGCTTCAGGGTTGATGTCTATGTCCAGGACATACCCATGCTGTTTTTCATCGTATGTTCTTGTGTAATGAAACAGTTTCGTTCTCTTTCTGAAGTCGCCGAGGATAGGCTTGTTGTCCTTATCCCTACGTGGCCTTCCGTATCTGTCCGTCAGCGGTACGTTCCTCTCCATGTGGGTGACGAACCTGAAGGAACGGTCTCGCATTACCTTCTTCCAGACACGGTTCTGCCATGCTGCAGCCTCTCGAGCACTGTGTATGTTCACGCCCTTGTCCGTTACCTCCACCACGCAGTCCTTGAAGTAGAATAGTTGCCTATGGTTGTCATGTGCTGTGAAGTCGAATGATGTTGCCTCCATCTTCATCAGCTTTGCCTCGTCGAGCTTGGTACCGTCAGTGAGGGCATTCTTTACCTCACGAGGAAGGAGAGCGTCACGAGCCCATGAGAGAACGAAGTCATTCACCTCCTTGATAGACATTTCCTGAATGACGTACTCGTTGATGGTACGTCCGAACTCCACCGTCTGCACATCGTCATCCTTGATTGTCTGGATGCCGTTGACACGCAGGAAGAAGTGCAGACAGTCGGTATCGATGTCTATTCGTATGGTGCCGGACTTCATTTCCTTCCTGTCCCAGAACTGTGCGCGGTGGGCTGTCATCATGAGATTATCGAAGTGATAGCTGCTCATATTGGGTGTGCTCTCCACCCAGTCACGCAGATCCTTCATCTGCTTACCTCTGTTATCCCTTTTCTCACGCAATGCCTGTGGCAGTTCCACCACCCATATATCAGGATGCTCACGTGCAATTTTCTTCATCACTTGCTGTCCAGTAGCATCGAGGTCAGGAATGTAGTATATAGGACATTTCTTGTTACGCTTACGGATCTGCATAATATTCTGCTCCGTAAGCCCTGCCGTCTCACTGTTAAGCCATATCGGCCACCATCCCATCGAGCGACATGCGACAGCATCGCGTTCGCCACAGCATAGTACCACACCTTGCGTCAGGAACTCAGGAATCTTCTCAATCTCCTTGTTGTTGAATTTGTCCAGTTGTTCCTGGTACTTGTTGTTGTATTCCTCGATGTTGCAGATATAGTCATCCGTCTTCAGGTGGTCATTGTCAAATGTGAGGAAGCGGTACTGTTTGTTGAACGAGAACGGTGCATACTTCTTAAAGAATGCGCCCTTGTTCTGTCCATCCTTATACACGTTACAGCGGCGTATGAAGATAGGGAAGTTCTCGGTGGAGTGTACCCATCGTATCTTTCCCTCTTTCACTACGCCATATTTCTCTATTGCGCTCCAGCCAAGTTCGTTCACTATCTCCTTGGTGGCGAACTTAGACAGTACCTTAATCTCTTCTGCGGTCAAGTCCCTGGCACCTTCATACAGCCATTGCCCTTCCTTCTTGTCTTCAGGTGCCGGCACAGGGTCATCCCATATCTCTCTGTTGTCCTCTCTGATGTCTCGTGCCTTTGCATCCAGGCCATAGCGTGCGTAGAGTGTTTCCATCGCCTGGTAGAAGCCTTTGCCACTACGCGATATGCCTTCTGCCTCGCAGAATACATCAATAGGATCGAGGGAGCGGTCTGCAGTAGAGAAGTCTTTGATATACCACACATCACCGTATCTGGTACCACGTCTGAGATGGATGTGTGCTGATGGCGTTCTGTCATTGTCGGAATACGAGAAGTGCAGACGCTCGTTCTTGCCTTCGCAAGCCTCACGCGCCACCTCGCAGTAATCCCTGATGATCCATAGACCTCCATCCGTGGCAGAGTATAGTTCTGCAGGATCGTAATTAGGTTTGTTAGTAATCATATACTTTCGATTTTACCCCCCCCATTTGCCAACGGGGAATTAATCATTCTCGGCTATTCAATATCTTGGTCACCCTCTCTATCTCCATGTCAACAAGCTGCTCTGCCGTGGAGGAGAGCAGCAGCAGCTCACAAGACGGATGCGCCTTGAAGAGTTTCTGCGCTGCTCTCATTTCCACAACGAGGTCATAGAATTGACGTGGACTCATATCAGAGCTTTTTCAGGCTGGTGCAGAGGATTTCCGTACTACGAATAAATCCCTGCGTGCCATCCTTGCAAGTGAAATCACGTCCGTTTGCTTTCGTGACGTAGTTGAACTCTACGGTGTCACCGATACTACATTTCTCCAGCTCTTCCACAATGCTGTCATTCAAAGTAGAGAATGCGATGGTGTGTGCGCGTTCTTCGCCCTTTTCATTCTTCTCGATGTACTCCAGGACAGCCTCCTTACGCTTCCAAGGGTTACCTGATGTCTGACTGATGCCAGTCTCTGTAGGTGTCAAGATGTTGATTTTGCCTGTAATTTTCATACGTTAAATGATTAAATTGTTATTTATTCCCAGTTGATGTCGAACTGTTGATTTCTCTTTTTTCCTTTGAGGAAGAAGCAAACACCGTCTGAGTTCCAGAGAAGCTTTACTCCTTCAGCATTGCCAGTAACAGTAGTAGGGCAATGCTCCTTGATGCGATTCATTGAATCGTATGTGCAGCCATTTGGCTTGTGCTGCTCCCATTGTGCTATTGTATGTCTCATATCAGTGAATTGTATCTTATTTCGAGGTGTTTTTTAGGATAGAATGATACGGAAAGGTACTCACCCTTATCATCAGACGCATACACATTGAATATCTCATCACTGCTATCGTGGGGATAAAGAGATACACATTTTTTATTTTCGATCCTCTTAATGAGTGCGATGATGATGGACGAAACTATGAGTGTCTTGATATCCTCCCACTTTCCTTTGACTTGCATCTCCAGTATTCTCTTCACGTCCTCGTCATCTATCTGGCTATCGACAAAGAACTGTATGATATCGTTGCATGGAAGAAGTTCTGCCGCTTGCTCAGCCAGTTTGACGAATTTCCAATTAGTAACCATTTCTCACCCTCCTTTCTAAATGAAGTCCCCTGAAGAACCTGACGATATCCATTGTCTTTTCGAGGTTGAATTTCTTCTGGACACTCTGTAGGGAATGTTTAACTGCAGAAACTGAAACGCTTCTCTTCCTTGCGATAGCTTCCTTGGAATGACCAATGGCCAGGAATGCGACACAATACTCTTCGCAAGGCGTAAGAGGGGATATCTTCGGTTTGCAGATTACGCCCTCGTGTTCGCATACACCTCTTAGATGGCAAGGAACTTCCTCCAGATCCAGCAAACCACTGTTAAGGTCAGGCATCATGTCCCTGGCAGAGAAATTACATCTGACGAACCTATCAACAGAAGCTTGCAAAATGTTGCCCTTGATAGGTCCTCTTCTCTTGTTCGTTACTTCTTGGCATCTTTCCCATGCCTCTGGCATTAACCTTGTGATGACATCACTCAAAGCGAGAACCGCCTTGTTGTCCTCCATCAGCGGTCTGTCTTTTCCGCATTCATCAACAATGCGAGACTCGCCTGAAGGAGCTACGTAAAATTCAATTTTCATAGCAACTTAAAAATTTAAATTAAACAATATTGTTACTTTCTCCACTTTTCGTTCACCATAATACCATGAAGGGCTTTGAGAACGAGAGGATTCAATCTGAAATAAGGACGACCTGCAGCCCATTTGGAAAGTCGCTGTTGCCACGAATTATGTGTGCCGCCGATCTCATGTGCCAAAAAAGACAACAATTTTCCCCTCTCACTCCTTGTGAGAGCCTTGTATATGCCCCCAAGGGCATACACGTCAATTTCCGCAGATTTTTTTAATGATTTTTCTTTCATATTTTCCAAATTATTAGTAACTTTGCGCAAAGTTAGCGAAATAAATTCGTTAAAACAAACATTTTGCGCATTATTTGCGCTATATTCCGCATTTTAACAATAATTAAACAATCACACATTATTAATAATATAAAAGCTATGCTTATGCTTAACAAAAATGTCGTTTACGAACTACTTGCAGCTGCTGGCAAGACCGACACCGAGTTTTTCGACAATGTGTTCGGGAAAAACGCCAAGCGCGGACGAGCCTATTTCGACAATCTCGAAAGGGTAACGTTTGCTCAGGCGGAAAAAATCGCAGACTTCTTTCATGTTCCCCTTGACAGTCTGCGTGAGCATCCTAATTTTTCAATAGTTCCCAACGGGGAAGGGGCATCAATAAACAATGATCTTGCCTATGAGAACGCCCGGCTAAGGAAGGATATAGACGGCAAGAAACTCCTCATTGCATCCAAGGAAGAAACTATCAAGATGGCTAACCAGCTCCTTGCAACAAAGGATGCAGAAATAAAAAGACTGACAGAATTAATCAACAACCAAAGCGCTCAGTAAGAATAAGGAAGATAATCATCAAACTTCGTTGATAGCGCATATTTTGCGCAGGATGCTTGCTAAAGTTAAACTGGAGGTTCCGCACGACGTAGCGCAAGATTTGCGGATTTCGTGGGTCGGGCCTCCGCAACAAAAGACAAGAGAACCATTTGATGGTTCTCTTTTTTTGTTGTTATAGTATTTTCATCACGATAAGACACAAAAAGGGCCGCACTGATGATGTGATGAAAACTCCGAGAAATGATAATTAAGGTGCTCCCCGCCTTTGTAATCCACCGGCTTTTCAGCTTTATGAAGATGTGATATCCATTCGGTGACCAACTGGGAGAAGTCATTACTCCGCGATCAAATCCACCTTCTATTATGGCCCGCCATTAGCAAAGGAAGCGTCCCTCGGTTTTCGATGTAATTGATGAGTATCCCAATCGAACCAGTACGACCTGAGTGCAAAATTACTACATTTTCTTGAAATACGACAAGAAAAGCGCTGAAAAGTGTAAATTATTTTTATTACACATTATTTAATTAATAAAAAAGTAGTAATTTTGCAATCGTTTTCAGGTTAATAACAATTATTATCACTAAAGCAAAGATAAAATACAATGGCTTTTATTCAAACAAACAACATCAAAGGTGACATCTTTGGAGGTGTTACCGCAGGCATTGTGGCACTTCCACTTGCCCTTGCATTTGGTATTCAGGCATTCGGTGGCATTAACCATCCAGAAGCAGCCCCTATGGGTGCTTTGGCAGGACTTGTAGGTGCAACCCTTCTTGGTTTCTTCGCAGCCCTTTTTGGTGGCACGCACTCTCAGATCAGTGGTCCAACCGGTCCTATGACCGTCATCACCGCATCCCTTATCAGTGCAGCATGGACCGCATCAAGCGGTAGTTTCGGTGCAGTACTTATCTCAATGGCTATGGCAGGCGTATTCTGTGGATTATTCCAGATAATCTTCGGTCTCATCCGCATAGGCAAGTACGTACGTTACATCCCCTACCCTGTTCTTTCTGGTTTCATGAGCGGTATTGGTGTCATCATCATTCTTCAGCAGATATACCCACTTATAGGCAAGAAGTCACCAGTGAGCACCCTTGATATGATTATCAACTTCCCATCAGCCGTTGCCGATGGCGTATCACTGATGGCATTACTTCTTGGTTTTGGTACCATAGCACTCATCATTGCCGTGCCATACCTCACCAAGAAGGTTCCAGCAACGCTCGTTGCACTTATTGCTATGACCATCGTATCAATCCTCTGCTCTTTCGATGCAGCTTTGACCATTGGTAACATTCCTGCTGGTCTTCCTATGCCATTCTTCCTAAAGGACGGCGTTGACCTTGGAAACCTCAACTGGTTCAGCATCATCGAGGCAGCTCTCGTCCCTGGTCTTACTCTTGCAGGTCTCGGTTCTATCGACACGTTGCTCACATCAGTCGTAGCCGACAACATCACCAAGACCAAGCACAACAGTAATCAGGAGCTTATAGGTCAGGGTATTGGTAACGCCATAGCTGGTATGTTCTGCGGTATAGCAGGTGCAGGTGCAACAATGCGTACCGTTGTAAACGTAAAGAGTGGCGGTCGCACTCAGATCAGCGGTATGGTACATGCCCTTTTCCTTCTTGCCATCCTTCTCGGACTCGGTTCCCTTGTAAAATATGTACCACTGTCAGTCCTTGCCGGTATCCTTATCACCGTAGGTTGGGGCATCATTGACTTCCGTGGTTTCAAGGACCTCACCCACATTCCAAAGGCAGACTCATTCGTTCTCCTTGTAGTGTTCCTCATGACAGTCTTCGTTGACCTTCTCACAGCCGTAGGTATCGGCATGGTTATCGCTTGCGTACTCTTCATGAAGCGTGCCGGCGACCTTGTAGAGAAGCAGTATGAAGGCGGTGTCCTCACCGATGGATTCGACAAAAACACCCCATGGGAAGACGAGAAGGACGTTACAGACGAGATGAAGCAGAGCATTTACATCCAGCGTCTCGAGGGTCCTATCTTCTTCGGTAGCATAACAGGTTTCCAGAAGACCATGCACGATGTACCATCCGACATCAAGACTGTCATCATCCGCATGCGTCGTGTATCATTCATGGATCAGTCTGGTGCCTATGCTATGGAATCAGCCATCAAGGATCTCCAGGCACAGGGCAAAGAAGTTCTTCTTACAATCATCCAACCTCAGCCTGACTACATTCTTCACAAGACACACCTTATCCCTACCGTCATCAGCGAGGATCATTGCTTCGCTACATTCGAAGACTGTATTTCATATCTGAAGAAATAAAAACAGCAATTTTCAGGTAAAAGATTAAGAAATCGTATCTTTTTACTATAAAAAACTCCAAAATACATGTATTATGCATTGTATTTTGGAGTTTTTTTATAACTTTGTACCCGTTCAATTATAATACATCTACAAACCAAACAGAAATACACTATCATGAAAAAAACAATTCTCGCTACCCTTGTAAGCGCATTGTTCTCCCTCACCGCATCAGCACAAGAGGAACTACGCTTTGTTTCCAACCCCGATCCTAACTTCTACATTTTCCTTTGTCTTGGTCAATCAAACATGGAAGGCGTAGCAATTCCTGAGGAACAGGAATACTCTTTTGCCAATCCCCGTTTCAAGATGATGGCAGCCATGGACTTCCCCGCATATACGGGCAACTATCGTGGCGAAGGCCGTAAGATGTACGAGTGGGACACTGCCGTTTCCCCTATCTGCGGACCATACTTTGGCATCACGCCATGCGACTATTTCGGCCGCACCCTTATCAATACATTGCCTGATTCCATAAGCGTGGGCGTTGTAAACGTAGCCATTGGCGGTTGTCGCATAGAGCATCTCTTCAAGGACTACAACCCATACAACCTTGCCGAGCGCGAACCAAAATGGCTGCAAGACAAAATGAAGGCATACGATGGCATTCCATACATGCGACTTCTCAACTGCGGTCTTCGCGCAAAGCATCAGGGAATAATCAAGGGCATCCTTCTCCATCAGGGTTGCTCAAACACAGGAGACCCAGAATGGCGCAACAAGGTGAACAAGGTCTATCATGACCTACTCAACGACCTCAACCTCAAAGCAGAGGACGTACCACTTATCGCTGGCGAGGTAGTAGGTGAAGCAGTAAAGGGACAGTGCGCATCCATGAATAAGATTATCCGCACACTCCCAGAGGTTATCCCTACCGCAAGCGTTGTATCATCAGAAGGACTCAACTGCTTGCCAGACCACCTGCACTTCAATGCCGAAGGCTATAGAGAACTCGGCAGACGCTATGCAGCTGCATGGCTCGCTACGCAGAAGAAATAATACTTTTAACATTATTTTCACCACATTCCCATAAAATATCGCTATTTGTTTGGAGGTACGGAAATAATTTATTAACTTTGCGGCATAATGAAATATAGGGGGTGCAGCACGGCTGCTGAGATTATACCCATGGAACCTGATGCAGGTAATGCTGACGCAGGGAATGTATTTTCAAATGTCTTATGATATAGGTAATACAACAACCTAACAATAACACACCTCCTATTGTTTGTTTTCATTCAATGACGACAAGCGATAGGGGTTTTTCTTTTTATGTGGGATTAACATACCCACAATCATTTAGAGCAATGAAGATAAACGTAAACAACAAAGAGACCGACACCAATGCAAACAATCTCATGGCATTGGCACAAGAGTTAAGCCTGCCTGCTGCAGGTGTAGCCATGGCGATAAGCAATCGCATGATACCTCGTACCGAATGGGAATCAACTACCCTGTCAGAAGGTGCGAACGTAATTATTATTAAAGCAGCATGCGGAGGATGATACAGTTCATAAGTCACTACAACGAGCGTTACAGTTATCTTGACTCCATCCGCCTGGCGCTTGAAGGCGGCTGCCGTTGGATACAGCTACGCATGAAGGATGCTACCGTGGATGAGATTCGCGAAGTAGCCATCGAGGCACAGCGCATGTGCAAGGAAGCCGAAGCCATGTTCATCATTGATGACCAGGTAGCATTGGTGAAGGAACTGCACGCTGACGGAGTTCATCTCGGCAAGAACGACATGCCGATTGATGAGGCTCGCCGCATACTTGGCCCGGAATATGTCATCGGAGGAACGGCAAATACCTTTGAGGACATTGTGCAGCACGTGAAAAACGGTGCCGACTACATCGGATGCGGACCATTCCGCTTTACCACGACAAAGAAAGGACTATCCCCTGTCCTTGGTCTCGAAGGCTACAAGTCTATCGCGCGTAATATAAATAAGGTGGGAATAGACATACCTATCGTTGCCATCGGTGGCATAACGGCAGATGACATTCCTGACATCCTTGCCACAGGAATAGACGGAATAGCACTTAGTGGAACGGTGCTGAATGCGGATAATCCGGTACTCGAAATGCAACGACTTTTGGAAATTGCGAAATGACAAAATGAAAGTTATGCTTTTACACGGTAAAAGTTATACGATTACACAGTAAAAGTTGCACGATTACACGGTAAAAGTTATACGATTACAATACCCCCGTATAATTAACAGACCTTAAATTTTCGTGTTACATTTTCGCATCATTATTTAGCAAAAAGAAAGTAAAATAACAAAAATACTTACAAAATGGAAAAACTCATTATTGCGGGAAGAGAGTTCAATTCCCGTCTGTTTCTCGGAACAGGAAAATTCAACAACAACACCCTGATGGCGGAGGCTATCAAGGCTAGTGAGACAGAGATGGTGACCGTGGCGATGAAGCGTATAGAGCTTCAGGACAAGAACGACGACCTCCTGACCCACATTACTCAGAACCAGAATATACAGCTCTTGCCAAACACCTCTGGCGTTCGCAACGCTGAAGAGGCAGTCTTTGCAGCACAGATGGCACGTGAGGCTTTTGGTACTAACTGGCTCAAGCTGGAGATTCACCCAGACCCACGCTATCTTTTGCCAGACTCAATAGAGACTCTTAAGGCAACAGAAGAGTTGGTGAAGCTTGGTTTTGTCGTATTGCCATACTGTCAGGCAGACCCAACGCTCTGCAAGCACCTTGAGGAAGCAGGTGCCGCAACGGTAATGCCACTCGCTGCACCTATCGGCACAAACAAGGGACTTCGCATGAAGGACTTCCTGCAGATTATCATAGAGCAGGCTACCGTTCCTGTAGTGGTTGACGCTGGCATCGGTGCGCCATCTCACGCAGCAGAGGCAATGGAGATGGGAGCAGACTGCTGCCTCGTAAACACTGCCATCGCCGTAGCTGGTGACCCAGTTCAGATGGCTGTAGCATTCAAGGAGGCTGTCATCGCAGGCCGCCGCGCTTACGAGGCTGGTCTTGGAGCCATCAGTGACTGTGCAGAAGCATCAAGTCCGCTGACAGCGTTCCTGGGATAATTCATAATTATATAATCGCAGGATTTTCGGACACCCCATTATCCATTTACTGCGATAAAGATAACCTACCACAGGTATCATAATTTTCAATTCTCAATTTTTAATTTTCAATTTGACAATACTATGCCACAAGATAACAAAGCATACGCCAAGAGGGAAAAAGCATACATGCAGGGGCGTCTATTTCCTTCAGTAAAGGTAGGCATGACAAAGGTAAACCTTACGCCTACAGTAGTAAAAGACAAGAACGGTGTTCCTCACACCGAAGAGAACCAACCGGTTTACATCTATGACACCAGCGGTCCGTTCTCTGATCCAAACATAGAAGTGGATCTCAAAAAGGGCCTTCCAAGAATGCGCGAGCAGTGGATTCTTGACCGTGAAGACACTGAGCAGTTGAAGGAGGTAACAAGCGAATATGGCAAGCAGCGCCTTGCCGACAAGTCACTTGACTCACTGCGCTTTGAGCACATTCAGTTGCCACGCCGTGCCATGGCAGGCAAGAATATCACGCAGATGGCTTACGCAAAGGCTGGTATCATAACGCCAGAGATGGAGTATGTAGCAATTCGCGAGAACATGAACTGCGAGGAACTGGGCATAAAGACTCACATCACACCAGAATTTGTTCGCGACGAGATAGCTCGCGGACGTGCCGTTCTGCCTGCAAACATCAATCATCCTGAGGCAGAGCCAATGATTATAGGCCGTAACTTCCTTGTGAAGATAAACACCAATATCGGCAATTCTGCTACTACTTCTTCCATCGAAGAAGAGGTTGACAAGGCTGTATGGTCTTGCAAATGGGGTGGCGACACACTGATGGACCTATCTACTGGTGCCAACATTCACGAAACACGTGAATGGATTGTTCGCAACTGTCCTGTACCTGTAGGCACCGTACCTATCTATCAGGCACTTGAGAAGGTGAACGGCAAGGTTGAAGACCTCAATTGGGAGGTTTACAAGGATACACTGATAGAGCAGTGCGAGCAGGGAGTTGACTATTTCACCATACATGCCGGCATACGCCGACACAACGTGCATCTGGCTGACTCACGTCTCTGCGGCATCGTATCACGCGGTGGCAGCATCATGTCAAAGTGGTGTCTGATACACGATCAGGAGTCATTCCTCTATGAGCACTTTGACGAGATATGCGACATCGTTGCGCAGTATGACGTAGCACTGTCACTGGGTGATGGTCTTCGTCCGGGATGTACAGCTGATGCCAATGACGCAGCACAGTTTGCCGAACTCGACACAATAGGAGAACTGGTTCTGCGTGCTTGGGAGAAGAACGTACAGGCATTCATCGAAGGTCCTGGTCACGTTCCTATGCAGAAGATTCGCGAGAACATGGACCGTCAGTTGGATCATTGTCACGAAGCCCCATTCTACACCTTGGGACCTATCGTCACAGATATAGCACCGGGCTACGACCATATCACTTCTGCCATCGGTGGTGCGCAAATAGCATGGTTTGGTACGGCAATGCTGTGTTACGTAACACCAAAGGAGCACCTTGCACTGCCTAACAAGGAAGATGTTCGTGTTGGCGTGGTAACATACAAGATTGCAGCTCATGCAGCAGACCTTGCAAAGGGACATCCAGGAGCACAGATTCGCGACAACGCATTGTCAAAGGCTCGCTTTGATTTCCGTTGGCGTGACCAGTTCCATCTGTCTCTTGACCCTGAGCGTTCTCTGCAATACTTTGAGGAAGCAGGCCATACAGATGGTGAATACTGCACCATGTGCGGTCCTAACTTCTGCGCAGCAAAACTTACTCATGACTTAAGAAAATTATAAGAAATGGAAAGATACAGCAGACAATTAATGTTAGACGAGATTGGAGAAGCAGGACAGCGCAAGCTTTCTGACGCTAAGGTACTGATAGTTGGTGTAGGAGGACTCGGTTCTCCTATAGCAACATACCTCGCAGGCGCAGGAGTTGGCACGATAGGCCTTGTTGATGCCGATGTCTTAAGCATAAGTAACCTGCAACGACAGGTGCTTTACGCAGAGAATCAAGTAGGTAAGCCTAAGGTTCTCTGCGCAAAGGAGCGTCTGCTGAGTCTCAACAGTACCATATCGATAAAGACCTACCATTGTTGGCTGACGGAGGAGAATGCAAAAGACATCATCAGCGAATACGATATTGTCGTTGATGGCACTGACAACTTCGATGTTCGCTTTGTCATCAGCGATGAATGCGAACGCCAACACAAGCCCTTTGTCTATGGAGCGATATGCGGCTTTGAAGGACAAGTAAGCGTATTGTGCAATGGCAAAGCAACATACAGGACGCTGTTTCCAAACGAAGCCGAGACGAAGGCTATGCCCCACCCCGGAAAGCAAGTCATCGGAACGACTCCTGCTGTTGTGGGAAGCATAGAGGCTAACCAGGTGCTGCAGCTTATCTGCAACTATGGAAAGCCACTAATTGACCGTCTTTGGACCATTGACTTGAGGACAATGGATAGTTTTATTATCGATTTAATATTTTAAGTAAAATTATAGCAACAAATGTTTTCAGATGAATTAAAGAATATCTCTTGGGACGAGACAACGGCAAAGATCGCCGCCAAGACAGACATGGACGTTCGCAGGGCATTGGCAAAACAACACTGCGACGTGGAAGACTTCATGGCACTCATTTCCCCAGCGGCAGAACCGTATCTGGAGCAGATGGCTATGCTAAGCCGTAAATATACTCGTGAGCGTTTCGGCAAGACAATGTCTATGTTCATTCCGCTCTATATCACAAACTCATGTTCCAACTCGTGCGTCTATTGTGGCTTTCACCGCGAAAACCCAATGGCGCGAACCATTCTCACCATTGACCAGTGCGAGGATGAATACAAGGCAATAAAGAAACTGGGACCGTTTGAGAACCTTCTCATCGTAACAGGCGAAAACCCTGCTAAGGCTGGTCCAAAGTATCTTGCTGATGCTCTGGACCGTGCAAAGAAGTATTTCTCTAATCTTAAGATTGAGGTAATGCCATTATCTACAGAGGATTACAAGATGCTGACTGAGCATGGCATGAATGGTGTCATCTGTTTCCAGGAGACTTACAATGCTGCAAACTACAAGAACTATCATCCTCGTGGTATGAAGAGTAAGTTCGAATGGAGAGTTGACGGTTTTGACCGCATGGGCATGGCGGGCGTACACTCTATCGGCATGGGCGCGTTGTTAGGACTGGAAAAGGAATGGAAGACTGACGTTGTGATGATGGCTTATCACCTGCGTTACCTGCAGAAGCATTACTGGAAGACAAAGTATTCTGTCAATTTCCCTCGCATGCGACCTGCACAGAACGAAGGTTTCCAACCTAACTGCTTCGTGAATGACAAGCAGTTGGCACAGGTAACATTTGCTATGCGTATCTTTGACCATGATGTCGATATCTCATATTCTACACGTGAGCCAGAGTTCATTCGCAACAATATGTGCACACTCGGTGTAACGACAATGTCTGCGGCATCACGCGTAAATCCTGGAGGATACTATACTTACCCTGAAGCATTGGAACAGTTCACCGTCAGCGATGACCGTTCTGTGGAAGAGATAGCACAGTCACTGAAGGATCGCGGTCTGGAACCAGTATGGAAAGACTGGGATGCTTCGTTTGACCTATATAAGTAAATAATGATAATCGTTATTACATTACCCACATTCTTCGATGGCGAAGCAGAGAGAATAGCATCTTTGCTTCGCCAAGGAGATGTGGACTTAATTCATATTCGCAAACCCAATGCTTCATTGCAAGATACGGAGGATTTGATAAATGCCATTCCACAAGAGTTGCACAGGAAACTGGTATTGCACGACCACCACTCACTTGCTATAAAATACAGGCTGTTTGGCGTTCATCTGAATAGTCGCAACCCTGAGCCGCCAAAAGGCTGGAAAGGTAGCATAAGCAGGAGCTGTCATTCTATTGAAGAGGTAAAGGATTGGAAACATTTGTGTAATTATGTTTCGCTGTCACCAATCTTTAATTCCATCTCAAAACCAGGATATAATGCAGCCTTTACCCACCAACAACTAACGGAGGCTCATAAAGCGGGCATCATCGATGATAAGGTATTGGCACTTGGAGGCATTACCTTCAATAACATGAAAGAGGTACTGGCGCTTGGCTTTGGTGGAGCAATGATTCTTGGCGATGCGTGGAAGATGAAAGAAACCTAACTATGAAAATAATTCTGACAATAGCAGGCAGCGACCCTTCTGCTGGCGCTGGTGTGCAACAGGACTTGAAAACTATTACGGCGATGGGTGCCTATGGTGCAACTGTCATTACGGCATTGACATCACAGAACACGATGGGCGTGCAAGGTGTTATGCCTGTTCCTGCTGATGTGGTGGAAAGTCAACTGCGTTCTGTACTTGATGACCTTGACGTCAGCGCCATCAAGATTGGAATGATTCCTGATATCAACGTAGCAAGAGTGATAACAAACATTCTACGTGAGTACAATGGGGATGGTACTATTCCAGTTGTTATTGACCCCGTTATGCTGTCAACATCTGGAACACGCCTAATGTCAGAAGATTGCATAGACTATGTCCGTAAGGAATTGTTCCCTCTCTGCACACTTGTGACTCCGAATATGCCTGAGGCGGAACTGCTTCCGCCGCCCTACCCTACTGCTTTCCTCATAAAGGGTGGACATGCAGACGGACAAGAAATGACGGATACATTATACTGTAAGGACAATAGTGTTCATACCTTTACGTCGAAACGTATTGATTCCACAAACCTTCACGGCACAGGATGCACCCTTTCGTCTGCCATCGCAACAGCATTAGCACAGGGAAAGTCTCTGCCTGAAGCAGTACATTGTGGCAAAGACATGATAAATAAGGGCATAGAAAAAGGCCGTCACCTTCGCATTGGTAAAGGTAACGGCCCATTATGGCTGAATTCATAAATAGTTGCGACCTGTTTGGATATTGCTATATATCAAAAATCAGGAATATCATTTCTTATCGGTCCTTCGCCGAGAAGCGGATCATCATCCAATGGTTGGTTAAGTCCACTACTACGATATGTACCTCCTTCTTCGTCTGCTCCAGCATAAGGATCAAACTCTTCAGGATTGGCAAAGCGTGTGTATTGTCCCTTGAATGACAGTGTAACATCAGCAGTAGCGCCCTTACGGTGCTTGGCTATACATATCTGAGCCATACCCTTTAGGCTATTACCGTTGGCATCTTCGTATATGTGATAATATTCTGGACGATGCACGAAGATTACCATATCGGCATCCTGCTCTATGGCACCAGACTCACGAAGGTCGGAAAGCTGTGGGCGCTTGCCATCCTCGCCTGGTCTCTGCTCTACGGCACGAGAGAGCTGTGAAAGCGCAATAATAGGAATATCAAGCTCTTTTGCAAGTCCTTTCAACGAACGAGAGATTGTTGACACTTCTTCCTGACGGCTATTGAACTTCATGCCGTTGGCATTCATCAACTGCAGATAGTCAATCATTATCAGGCGTACACCTTTCTCACGAACCAGACGACGCGCTTTCGTTCTTAACTCAAAGACAGACAAACCTGGTGTATCATCAACGTAAAGCGGTGCGCCAAACATCTTACCTATGTTATTATCGAAACGTGACCACTCATCTTCTGTCAACTGACCATTAAGAATCTTTGAGCCTGGTACAGAACAAACATTTGAGATAAGACGATTGACAAGCTGCACGTTATTCATCTCCAATGAGAAAAATGCTACAGGTTCTCTGTTATCGATGGCGATATTCTTTGCAAGAGAAAGAGCAAACGATGTCTTACCCATGGCAGGACGTCCCGCTATGATGATAAGGTCAGACAACTGCCAACCGGACGTTATCTTATCAAGTTCATGATAACCCGTTGACACACCTGTGATACCACCAGTATTGCCCGCTGCTTTCATGATAAGCTCACGCGCCTGTTTTACAACAGGATCAATCTGCGTGTAATCCTGCTTCATATTCTTCTGAGACAGTTCAAAAAGCGAACCCTCTGCAGACTGCATCAGCTCATCAATATCCTGTGCATCATCAAAAGCCTTGGTCTCAATGTTTGATGCATAGGAAATCAACTGGCGTGCAACATACTTCTGTGCAAGAATATGAGCGTGATATTCTATATTTGCTGATGAAGCAACAAGCTGTGTCAGTTCTACAATGTAACCCGGTGCGCCAACCTCTTCAAATGTTCCTTGCTGACGCAACTGCTCGCATACCGTCATCATATCAACAGGTCTCTCCTTTACATTGAGAGTCTGTATGGCATTATAAATCTTTTGATGACGCTTCTCATAAAAGGTCTCAGGATGCAACAGTTCAGAAACGACAGAGAATGCATCACTGTCTATCATCAGTGCACCAAGTACAACCTTCTCTATGTCTGTAGCCTGTGGTGGCACCTTACCAAGAGACATGTCTGTCTGTTGTGCTGTTGATCTTCTACGTGTATTGTTATTTGACGGCATATCTATAGTTATAATAATCTTTGTATTCGTTTTCTATAAAAGTTGGTTCTTCATCAAAGATTCCGAAGATGGTACTTCCGCTTCCTGACATTGCAGCATAAATGGCGCCATGATTATACATGCTTTGTTTTACTTCTGCAAGTACAGGCAACTGGGGGAATATGCTATCCTCAAAGTCATTGACCAGATCTTCCTGCCATGTTTCTATTGGTTGCATAATGACATCCCGGCAGTTTTTCTTTGGCTTATGTGGCTTAATGTTTGCGAAGGCTTCTTTTGTAGAAACAGCTACATTAGGTTTCACAAATGCAATCCATTTACCTTGCAGAGCGTTCCATGTATCATCAAGGGGTTCAAGTATCTCACCTATTCCCGTAGCGTATAGCGGACGCGGATTATCAGGATCTGTGGTTATAAACAATGCGCAGTCAGCTCCTAAACGAGCTGCATAGCCACGCATCTGCTCTATGCTCAGTCCTAAAGAGAAACGTTCGTTAAGCAATCGTATCATATATGCAGCATCACTGCTGCCACCTCCCATTCCGGCTTGAGAAGGAATGCCTTTGTGCAGATGGGTGAATACACGCGGAAGTTTGTAATCCTGTGCAAGTATCATATATGCCTTATATACAAGATTCTTCTGCTCTTCACACAGTTCGTCCGTTCCCGTTACCTTAAGACTGCAAGGAGAATCAAGCGGAAACGCCTCATCCATAGTAAACACTTCAAGTGCATCGGTTATAGGAACGGGAAAGAATACCGTTTCCAGGTTATGGTATCCATCGGCTCTGCGCTCAACGATATTCAAGCCGAGGTTTATCTTTGCGCATGGGAAATACACCATGAGTTCTTTGTTTTACAATTAATAATTACTCGCTGTCCCTCAACCACAATGTGCTATTGGCATCACTCGGCATTCTCCAGTCGCCTCTTGGTGACAGCGACACGCTACCTACCTTAGGACCATCTGGCAGACAAGAACGTTTGAACTGTTGTGAGAAGAAACGACGTAGGAAAGTCTGAAGCCATTTCTTTATCGTCTCCTCATCAAACTGATATTCCTTGCTTTCGCTGAATGCCTTCTTTGCGAGCATGAATATCTTAGAAGGACGGAATCCACATCTTAGAACATAATACAGGAAGAAGTCGTGCAATACGTAAGGACCTACGAGGTCTTCCGTCTTCTGTGCTATATTACCTTGTTCATCTGCAGGAATAAGTTCTGGCGATATTGGTGTGTCAATGATATCCAACAATGTCATGCGTGATACAGGATCAACACCACTCTCTGCAACATATTGCACAAGATACTTAATCAAAGTCTTTGGAATTGACACATTGACACCATACATACTCATGTGGTCGCCATTGTATGTCGCCCATCCAAGAGCAAGTTCGGAGAGGTCACCAGTTCCTATCACCATGCCATTGAGTTTGTTTGATAAGTCCATAAGTATCTGTGTACGCTCTCGTGCCTGACCGTTTTCGTAGGTTACATCATGGATATTCATATCATGATCTATATCCTTGAAGTGTTGTATGCAAGACTGCTTGATACTTATTTCCCTTATCGTTACTCCTAGTGACTGCATCAACTGCATGGCATTGGTATAGGTACGGTCTGTTGTGCCAAAACCTGGCATGGTAACACCTACGATACCCGTTCGTGGCATCTTAAGTTTATCGAAAGTCTTGATACATACGAGTAATGCAAGAGTAGAATCAAGACCACCACTTATTCCTAAAACAACTGTCTTACAATTGGTATGAACAATACGTTTTGCAAGACCAGCCACTTGAATGTTGAATATCTCCTCACAAGAAGCTTGCATGTCGTTCGTCTTTGGGATAAACGGTGTTGGATTGACACTGCGCATCAAAGAGAAATCCTCTGGCGTAATGCTATGACATTCTATAAATCTTACGTTATCAGGAATATTTCTTTGCGCATTTACGAAAGTTGTATTGTTACGACGCTCAGCTCGCAGTTTCTCATAATCTATCTGAGATATTACCATCTGCGGTTCAAAAGAGAAACGCTCACTCTCTGCTATGCTCTGACCATTTTCATAGATAAGCGCATTGCCTCCATAGACAACATCCTGTGTACTCTCACCAAAACCACTGCTGGAATACACATATCCACTCATGGTTCTTGCACTCTGTTGAGAAAGAAGCTGATGAAGGTATGTATTCTTACCGATTAATTCATCAGAAGCAGAAAGATTGAATATTATATCTGCACCAGCAAGTGTCAATTTGGTTGATGGTGGTTCTGGAGCCCAGACATCTTCACATAACTCTACGGCAAAAGTTGCACCTGTATATGTACGGAATATGGTAGGGCAAGAACTTACAAGAATCCGACTGCCAGCATACAATATCTCGGTATCATGAAGGTCTTGAGCAGACGCGAACCAACGCTTTTCATAGAACTCACTATAGTTTGGCAAATATGTCTTAGGAATGATAGCCAGCAATGTTCCCTTCTGTATTACAGCTGCACAGTTAAGCAATATCGTACCTACCTGAACAGGCACTCCAACAATAGTGATAATATCCAATTGACGTGTAAAATCAAGCAACATCATAATGGATTGCTCTGCAGCATCAAGCAATAATTGCTGACGAAAAAGGTCTTGGCAGGTATAGCCTGTCAATGACAATTCAGGAAAGACTATAACCTCAACACCCTGACCTTCTGCACGAACTATCATCTGCTGAGTCTCTTGCAAATTATATTGGCAATCACCTACCTTAACACTTGGTATAGCACTGCATACTTTTATGTAACCGTAATTCACTGTAATATAAATATTTGACTATTGTTACTTTATCTAAAAATAATATAACGACACATTCACATTTACCTTACTCTAAGGAATAAGCAGAGAACTATCTCCATAGCTAAGAAAACGGAAATCGTTATTCAAGGCGTAATCATATACTTTATGCCAGTCGTCTCCTATAAGAGCGCTGACGAGCAATAACAATGTTGACTGTGGCTGATGAAAATTCGTTATCAACATCTTTACTATATGATAATTGTATCCTGGAGCTATTATTATACGCGTAGAGGTGTGCAATGTTGTCAGGTTGTTACGGTCAAACCATTCCAATATACATGTCAGCGCCTCAACACTGGATAATTCTCCCGGTATATCGTAAGGTTCCCATTGTTCTACCGTCAATCCATATTCATTGAGATTTGGATTACGATGTAAGCGACATCCTATATAGTAAAGGCTTTCCAACGTTCTCACACTTGTAGTACCCACCGCAATGGCTTTTCCACCATGAGCTATTAAACGTTCGATAGTACTTCGCTTTACTGATATATACTCACGATGCATGGTATGTCCATCAATGCGTACGGACTTAACTGGTTTAAACGTTCCCGCTCCTACATGAAGTGTTACTTCTTCGCGTTCTATACCATGATTGTCAACATCTTTCAGAACTTCTTCGGTGAAATGCAGTCCCGCTGTAGGCGCTGCTACAGAACCTTTTATCTTTGAATAGACAGTCTGATATGTTTGTTTATCTGTTTCCTCTGTTGCACGATTAAGATATGGTGGAATAGGCAATTCACCCATTGCCTCCAATATTTCAGCAAAAGAAACACTATTTGATTCATCTTCTGCCTCCCACGTAAAGTGACATCGATGTCCTGTAGCCTCTTCTTCCTGTCGCTCTACAGTAAGTTGTACGGACTGATTGCCTACAGTTATCATGCGTGACAAAGAACCTTCCTTCCATTTCTTCAAGTTTCCTATCATGCAAATCCACGAGCATTCACTGCGTGTCTGGAATATCTGTTCATAATCGCGTGGCATAACAGGTTCAAGCAAGAACACTTCTATCAACGCTCCTGTTGTCTTATGAAAACGCAATCGTGCTTGAATGACACGGGTATTGTTATATACCAGCAATGAATCAGAAGGAAGATAGGATGTTATATTGCGGAAAACATCATGACTTACAACCCCTTTGTTATATACAAGGAGTTTACTTTCATCACGCTTCGCAACAGGGAACTTCGCAATTCTCTCATCTGGTAAAGGATAATTATAATCCTGTATTTTTATATCTCTCGGATTTATCACTATTACTTAATGTTAGGATTTTGTCTCTTAGGGTTTTTCTACGATTTTGCTTTGATTCACATACTGCATCGTTCCATCTGCATTATACACCATTTCATCAAAGCAGACAGAGCGTCGTCCTATTGCTCCTTTATGACCATCTAACGTCAGCGTTGCATTATGGTAGAAAAGATACCAATGTCCTTTGAAATTAACTATTCCCGGATGTATGGTAAAACTATTCTCCGCACCACCTGTCAATTGTCCTTTATGCGTCCAAGGTCCATTGATAGATTTTGACATTGCATAATCTATTGCTTCTTTATGGTCAAAACCAGAAGAGGCATAGGTAAGATAGTAATTGCCATTATATTTATGAAGCCAAGGACCTTCTGTATAGCGAGGAAGATCCACCGTCCATATATCACTGGCAAGTTCTATCATATTATCCTTGAGCTTAGCCATAAAACAAGTGCCGTTACCCCAGCATAGATATGCCTGACCATCATCATCAATAAGCACTGTTGGATCAATATCGTTCCACCATCCACGTTTACCGTTTGGTGTCATCTTATCGTTCACGAGAGGTTTTCCTATAGCATCCTTAAAAGGTCCCGTAGGATTATCAGCTACAGCAACACCAATAGCATAGCCAGAATTATCACCCTTTCCCTGAAGAGTTGTATAATAATAGAACTTTCCCTTATAAGGAACTACCTGAGCAGCCCATGCCGTTCCAACTCCAGCGGTAATAGTATCACCCCATGCAAAATGTCCAGGACGCAACACTGAACCATGATCCGTCCATGTCTTCATATCATCCGTAGAATAACAGAGCCATTCTGTGATGTTAAACTCTTTACCACCACCAGCTTTATCTTGTCCTTCATACCATTCATCATGTCCGACATAAAGATATAGCCTATCATTCCACACCATCGGTGCAGGATCAGCTGTAAACTTATCCCTCACCAAAGGATTACCTTGATACGAAAACTGTGCAAAGGCAGAAAACTGCGCAAAGGATGCCAATAATAAGAATAAAATGCGTCGCATTATAAAAGTGTGTTTTTATGGTTTATTTATATAGGTATCTCTTGATACTCTTCTTTGGAGTCTTCTCAAATTCTTCATCATGGATTTCTATCGACGCTATTTTGCAATAAGCTGGCTGTGTTTCATTGAGTTGTTTGAGATTCTGCTGCATCAAAGCTTCCACATCAGCGCTACTCATATTACTTGCAGCACAGGTCTCTATGTCAGGATGTACAAGAGCGACAAGTTTTTCTTCACGCTTCACAACAATACTTTCCATTACCATTGGCAAAGAATTAAGAGCGTCTTCTATCTCTTCAGGGAAGATATTCTGACCACTAGGACCAAGAAGCATATTCTTGGAACGTCCCTTGATGAAGATATTACCCTTCTTATCCATTATGCCAAGATCACCTGTATGATACCATCCTTCGCTATCTATTGTCTCGCGTGTTGCTTCCTCATTTTTGAAATATCCAAGCATCACGTTAAGACCTCTTGCGAGAATTTCTCCAGGTATCTTATTTGGTTTCTTGCTATCTATCTTCACTTCCATATGATGAGCTGCACGTCCGCAAGAACCTGTCTTGTGCGTTTTCCAGTCAGCATAAGAAATGATAGGAGCACACTCGGTAGCACCGTAACCGACAGTTATTGGGAACTTGATATCCTTCAGGAACTGTTCTACTTCCTGATTAAGCGCAGCACCACCCACAATCATCTCATAAAGTTTACCGCCAAAAGCATCATAAACCTGCTTAAGTATTTTTTCCTTAACCTTTCTTCCTACAATAGGAGTCTTCATAAGAACCTTAATAGCAGGAGAAAGTTTAGGGAACACTTTTTTACGGATTATCTTCTCTATAACAAGCGGAACAGCAATAATGACAATAGGCTTGACATCAGTAAATGCCTGTGCCACAACAGCAGGTGAAGGAATGCGCGTAAGATAGTAGATGTGGCATCCCGTCATAAACTCCTTGATAAATTCAAAAGCCATACCATACATATGTGCCATAGGCAGAATAGAAATGGTATTGTCTCCTTCATGAAGATGCGCATCCAACTCCTTTGATGCAAAATCGAGGTTGCTCCACATCGCACGGTAAGGAATCATTACACCCTTGGAGAAACCTGTTGTACCCGATGTATAATTGATAAGTGCAAGTTGTTCTGGACTTTCCTCTTTATAATATTCTACATCATCCTTTCTGAAATGCTTAGGGTATTTCTCACCAAAAAGTTTATTGAGAGTCTCTCGCGATTCCGTCAAAGCATCAGAGCGTGACACCATGAGTGAGAAATCAGGTATATTGATGATACCCTCCAACGCTGGCATCTTATCAGGATCTATTTGCTTTGCTACCACATCACCAACAAAGAGTAAGCGTGCTTCTGAGTGATTTACGATGTTATGTATCTGGTCTGCAGTAAATTCATGAAGTATTGGCACTGCAACAGCGCCATAAGTAACGACAGCAAGAAACGAAACTGCCCAGTTACTCATATTACGTCCACAAAGAGCGATTTTATCGCCCTTTTTGATGCCTCCGTTTTCAAACAGAATATGCAGTTTTTCTATTCTTCTGGCTACATCCTGATACTGCAATGTTGCGCCCTTATAATCTGTCAAGGCATCTAACTCCCAGTATTTCTTTATGGCTTCTTCTATTCTGGCATTAAAGCTTGGAATTTCTTTCATTGTTCTCGTGATGTTTTTTACATAGTTTTACGGTAATATGTGGCAAAGGTAAGTTTTTTTTCGCACATTTACAAATAATTATGTTCTATTTTGGTCGTTTATAATAAAATAATGTGTAATTGCATTCTTTTTTCGTTTATTTTTGTTACCTTTGCAACTAAATTGGATAAAAACGCACATTTTGAATATGGGTATATTTGGATTTTTTAACAAAGAGAAGAAACAAACACTTGACAAAGGCCTTGAAAAGACCAAGCAAAGTGTCTTTGACAAACTTGCTCGTGCAGTAGCAGGTAAGGACAAAGTTGACGATGATGTATTGGATAATCTTGAGGAAGTCCTCATAACAAGCGACGTAGGCGTTGACACAACGCTCAAGATAATAGAACGCATAGAAGAGCGTGTGGCGCGTGACAAATACGTGTCAACGTCTGAACTCAATACGATACTCCGTGAAGAGATAATGGAACTTCTTACCGAGAACAACAGTTCCGACAATGAGTCATGGGATTTACCATCTGACCACAAACCATACGTAATACTTGTGGTTGGTGTTAACGGTGTGGGCAAGACGACGACCATCGGCAAACTTGCATGGCAGTTCAAAGAAGCGGGAAAGAAGGTTTACCTTGGAGCAGCAGATACTTTCCGCGCAGCAGCAGTTGAGCAATTAGTTATATGGGGCGAACGTGTTGGCGTGCCCGTTATCAAGCAGCAGATGGGTTCTGATCCTGCAAGCGTTGCCTTCGACACATTATCATCGGCTAAGGCTAACAATGCGGACGTAGTAATAATAGACACCGCAGGACGTCTTCATAACAAGGTAAATCTTATGAACGAGTTGAAGAAGATTAAGGATGTAATGAAGAAAGTGTTGCCAGAGGCTCCTGATGAAGTGATGCTCGTGCTTGATGGTTCTACCGGACAGAACGCCTTTGAGCAAGCGAAGCAGTTTGCTGCCGTAACACAGATAACCAGCCTTGCTATCACAAAACTTGACGGCACGGCTAAGGGAGGTGTTGTCGTAGGCATCAGCGACCAGCTTAAGGTTCCTGTGAAGTACATAGGACTGGGTGAAGGAATGAAAGACCTCCAACTATTCAACCGCAAGGAATTTGTAGAATCACTTTTTGGCGATAATGCATAAATGGAAAAAGGACGTATTGACATTATAACGATGGGATGCTCCAAGAACCTTGTAGATAGCGAAGCCGTAATGCGGTTGCTGTCTGATAAAGGTTATGAGTGTTATCACGACAGTGAAAGTCCGCAAGGTGAGTATGTAATCATAAACACTTGCGGTTTCATCGGCGATGCGAAAGAAGAGAGCGTCAATGCCATCCTTGAATTAATAGAAGCCAAGTCTGTCGGACAAATAGGAAAACTCCTTGTCATGGGATGCCTGTCACAACGCTATCTCAACGAATTGGAAGAAGAGATTCCTGAAGTTGACAAGTATTACGGTAAGTTTGATTTCAAACAAATTGTATCAGACATACCAGACTTACAGGACAATACGGACAAGGTTTCAAGGCACCGTCTCGTAACGACCCCAAAACACTATGCCTACATAAAAATATCAGAAGGTTGCGACAGGCATTGTGCATACTGTGCTATACCAATAATAACAGGCAAACACAAGAGTCGTCCGATGGAAGAAATACTTGACGAAGTCCGTTTGTTGGTAGAAAATGGAGTAAAGGAATTTCAGGTAATTGCACAAGAACTGACGTACTATGGCATTGATATATATGGCAAACGACAGATAGCAGAGCTGGTAAGCCGTATGTCTGATATCAAAGGGGTAAAATGGATACGTCTTCACTATGCCTATCCGAATCAATTCCCAATGGAGTTGCTCCAAGTTATGCGCGAGAAGGACAACGTTTGCAAATACCTTGACATTGCATTGCAGCATATATCCACATCTGTCCTTGACCGCATGCACAGAAACACGACAAAGGAAGAGACGATGAATCTCATTCAACGCCTTAGGGAAGAAGTGCCAGGCATTACCCTGCGTACGACATTGATGGTAGGATATCCAGGCGAAACAGACGAAGAATTTCAAGAACTTGTTGATTTCGTAAAATGGGCACGATTCGAACGTATGGGTGCATTTGCATACAGCGAAGAGGAAGGTACATATAGCGCAAAGAATTTCAAGGATGACATTCCGCAAGAGATTAAGCAACAGCGTCTTGATAAACTCATGAGAGTACAGCAACGCATCTCTGCAGAGGTAATGGAAGAGAATATAGGCAAGACGATGAAGGTCATAATAGATCGTAAAGAAGGTGACTGGTACGTTGGTCGTACAGAGTTCTCTTCACCAGAGGTTGACCCAGAGGTAATAATACCTACTCACGAGAAGACATTGCGCAGAGGTTGTTTTTACAATGTAAGAATAACAGGAGCAGAGGAATTTGACCTTTACGGCACCGTCATATAACACAAAGCAACAACAGAAGGATGAATAACAAAGAATTCATATCAGCCCTTTCAAAAAAGACGGGCTACAAGATAGATGACACACAGAACATCGTTCGCAGTGCTGTCATCACAATCATAGAACAGTTATCAGAGGGCGAGACAGTGAACATGTCTGGTCTTGGAACTTTTGACGTAAAGAAACGCTTGGAACGTGTCATCAGCAACCCTGGTACTGGTCAGAAGATGCTTGTGCCACCAAAACTCGTAACGAACTTCAAGCCCTTCGCTACACTTAAAGACAGAATGAAAGAGATAAAGGGAGATTCATAAATGGCAGTAATAAGAGATATAGCAAAAATAATTGCAGCAAAGCATCAGTTGAAACAAACTGACGCAGACCACTTCATACAGATGTTCGTTGAGGTCATCAACGAAGGTCTGGTAAATGATAGACTCGTAAAGATAAAAGGCTTCGGTACTTTCAAACTGCAGTCAATGAAGGAGCGTACCAGTGTTAATGTCAACACAGGCGAACGGGTTGTTATCGGCGAACATGACAAGGTTACATTCACACCAGAGAATGTAATGCGTGACATAATAAACAAGCCGTTTGCCCATTTCGAGACAGTTATCATCAACAACGAAGCAAACCTTGACATCATTGAAGACGAAGAGGAATATAACGATACAACTCTGCCTGCGCAAGAACCTACAACAGAAGAACCACAGACAGTAGAAGAGCCACAGACGATAGAAGAACCACAGGTCGTAGAAGAGCCACAGACTGCGGTGGAAGAAGAAGAAGAAGATTCACCAGTAGAAGTTCATGAATCAACAGAAGAGCAGCAAACGGTAGCAGTTTCAGATGAAGCAAATGAAAATGAAACAGAAACGACATCTGACAACGACACCGTTTATGAAGAATGCAGTGAACAATATCCTCATTGCCGCAATATATTTATATATTATGGTATTCTTATAAATATAATTGTTGCGATAGTATTCTTTGCTTTGGGTTATTTTGCATGTAACCAGAAATGGTTCGAACCAAAAGAAAAAACCGCTTCAGTAGTCGCAAAGCCTGTATTAAAAACAGTAAAGCAGAAAAAGCCAAAGGAAGTGACGCCTGAGCCAAAACAGGAGATAAAGACAAAAGAAAAGGAGCCGGCAGATAACACTCCAAAGCCTTTGACGGAATATGACAGTGACGTAAGGGTACGCACCGGTGCATATTACATAATGGGCACCGAGAAAGAGATAACCGTTCAGGAAGGTCAGACACTTTCAGCCATCTCCAAGGCTTATCTCGGTCCAGACATGGAATGCTATGTAGAAGCATACAACAAGACAAATACAGTAAAAGCTGGCGACAAGGTCAGAATACCAAAGCTTCTGCTGAAGAAGCGATATAAAAACAGTAATTGAAAGAATGGATAGATTTGCACAATTGATGGCCCAAGACTCTCCCGTTCAGATGTTCGCTGAGTTTGAGGGTGATATAAATAAAATATTCGAGCAGGGAAAAGAGGGCGACATGCCTATTCTTACCACAAGAAACATGGTAAACTTTCCTGGCGTTCTCACCTCTGTAACCATAGCGCGTGACACGACACGTCAATTGGTTAAATACATAGAGAAGCATCCAAAGCAGCAGTTTGCCATGTTCTGTCAAAAGGATCAGAACATTAACGAACCAACGGTTGAGGATCTTAATGATTATGGTGTCATTGCACAGTTCCTAAAGGTTTTTGAGATTCCAGGACACGAGAATCGCTATGCCTTCATTGCACAGGCAACGACACGTTGCCGTATTACAGACGTGATACAGGAAGAACCTTTTCTCCGTGCTCATGTGGTACCAGAGCAAGAATTTCTTCCTGATGAGACTGATATAGAGTTCACCACAGTTGTCAATGACCTTAGACACCGTGTAAAGGAATATATAGAAAAGAGCGACACAATACCTTTTGAGCTACAGTTATCTCTCCATGGTATTGAAGATTCTGCATTCTTCCTTAACATGGTAGCATACCACATGCCGCTGTCACTGACTGAGAAGATGAGACTCCTCAATGAGAGCGACATGAAGATGCGAGCATTAAGTTTGCTACAGTTGATAAACCGCGAGATACAATATGCCAATCTTCGACTGGACATACAGAGTCGTACTCAGCATACCATTGACGAGGAGCAGAAGCATTATTTCCTGCGCCAGCAGCTTAAGAGCATCAACAAGGAATTAGGTTCTGAGGAAGGTACACCAGAGAAAGCAAAACTTCGTGAGAAGGCAAAAACGAAAAAATGGTCAGAAGCGACAAAAGAGGTCTTTGAAAAGGAAATGGACCGTCTGGAACAGTTGCATCCACAGAGTTCCGACTATAATGTGCAGTTGACATTCCTCCAGAAGATTGTAGATTTACCTTGGGGTGAATACACTACAGACGACCTCGATTTGAAACGTGCGGAGAAAGTTCTCAATCGAGATCACTATGGCATGGAGAAGGTAAAGGAACGCATACTGGAGTACATTGCCGTATTATCACTGCGCGGTGATCTCAAGTCTCCTATACTTTGTCTCTATGGCCCTCCGGGTGTAGGCAAGACAAGCCTTGGAAAGAGCATTGCCGATGCACTGAAAAGAAAATATGTCCGCATGAGCCTTGGCGGTCTGCACGACGAGGCTGAGATACGCGGACACCGTCGTACATACGTTGGTGCCATGCCGGGACGTATCATAAAGAACATAGAAAAGGCAGGTACTAGCAACCCTGTCTTCATACTCGACGAGATAGACAAGGTAACGCAAGGAACCAACCATGGTGACCCTGCGTCAGCACTACTTGAGGTGCTTGACCCAGAACAGAACACTGCATTCCATGACAACTATCTTGACATGGACTACGACCTTTCAAAGGTTCTCTTCATAGCTACTGCCAACGATCTAAGTACCATACCGGGACCACTGCGTGACCGTATGGAGATAATAGAGGTAAGCGGATATACTACGGAAGAAAAGATTGAGATTGCGAAGCGTCACCTCGTACCACGAGAGAAGGACAAGACTGGTCTCAAGTCAGAGAAGACACTGACCATACAAAAGAAGGCGTTGGAGAAACTCATAGAACGCTACACACGCGAAAGCGGTGTAAGACTTTTGGAGAAGCAGATAAACAAATCACTACGTAAACTTGCATTCTATAAGACACGTGACGGAGAGCTGCCATACAACAAGATAACGCCAGAGAATCTGGAAGACCTTTTGGGCAAACCACCATTCTACCGTGATATCTACCAAGGCAACAAGTATGCCGGTGTGGTGACAGGATTAGCATGGACAAGCGTCGGTGGTGAGATTCTATTCATTGAGACAAGTCTCAGCAAGGGCAAGAACGGAAAACTAACATTGACGGGCAACCTCGGAGACGTCATGAAAGAAAGTGCTGTCATAGCCCTTGAATACGTAAAGTCTCACGCAGACTTACTAAATCTGGACTATCGCATCTTCGACAACTGGAACATCCACATCCACGTTCCGGAAGGTGCCACGCCAAAAGATGGTCCGTCAGCAGGTATCACTATTGCGACAAGTATCGCCTCTGCCCTAACCCAGCGCAAGGTTCGCAAGAATGTTGCCATGACGGGCGAGATAACACTGCGAGGAAAAGTGCTGCCAGTGGGTGGTATCAAGGAGAAGATTCTTGCTGCCAAGCGAGCAGGTATCACCGACATCATGCTGTGCTCCGCAAACAAGAAGGACATTGACGAAATTCCAGAGATATATCTTAAGGGCGTCACATTCCATTACGTGGAAGATGTTAAGGATGTTTGGGACTTCGCTTTGACGAAAGAAAAGGTGGAAAATCCCATTGATTTAACCATCATAGAAGAGAGCAAATAAGGTGGTGTTGTAATTGTTGCACGATTACAGAACCCCTTAGTAAGTATTGATAATCAAGTAAACACAAAAGCGTTTTGACATTCGAATTACAACATACCGACCCATACAGTTCTGCACGCGCAGGAAAGATAACAACGGACCATGGCGAGATACTCACACCGATATTTATGCCCGTAGGAACCGTTGGTTCTGTCAAGGCAGTTCACTTCGAGGAACTGCGCCGTCAGGTAAAGGCACAGATTATACTTGGCAATACCTACCATCTGTATCTTCGCCCGGGACTTGACATACTGCGCAAGGCAGGTGGACTGCATAAGTTTATAGGTTGGGAGCGACCAATGCTCACCGACAGCGGCGGTTTTCAGGTATTCTCCCTCACAGGCATACGAAAACTGAAAGAGGAGGGTTGTGAATTCCGCAGTCACATTGACGGTTCCAAACATATCTTTACTCCAGAAAACGTGATGGACACGCAGCGTATTATCGGTGCAGACATCATCATGGCATTCGATGAATGTCCTCCAGGCGACAGTGAGTGGAATTATGCCAGAAAAAGTCTGTCACTGACGGAGCGTTGGTTGGATCGCTGCATAAAGCGTTTCAACGAAACGGAACCACTCTACGATCACAGTCAGAGCCTCTTTCCTATCGTTCAGGGATGCACATTCAAAGACCTTCGCCGCGAATCGGCACAGTTTGTGGCAGACAAGGGCTGCGACGGTAATGCCATCGGTGGACTTGCCGTGGGAGAACCAACAGAGGTGATGTACGAAATGGTGGAAGTAGTCAATGAGATACTACCGAAAGACAAGCCACGATACCTCATGGGAGTGGGAACACCATGGAATATCCTTGAGAACATCGAACGTGGAGTGGATATGTTCGACTGCGTCATGCCAACAAGAAACGGACGTAACGCACTGCTCTTCACATACGAGGGAACGATGAACATGAAGAACAAGAAGTGGGAGGATGACTTCACACCTATTGATGAAAATGGTTGCGATATAGATGTCATAACATCAAAAGCATACCTTCACCATCTCTTCAAGGCACAGGAATATCTTGCACTGCAGATAGCATCCATTCACAATCTCTCATTCTACCTGCGTCTCGTAAGCGATGCAAGGGAGCATATAATAAAAGGTGACTTCACTCAATGGAAAAAGAGCGTTATAGACAATATGCAAAGAAGGCGATAAGCCTATGGCAGAAACAGCGTCTCCGCCTTGTTGCCATGCGCAACAAAGGGAGCCGTATGGTGGCACCATTGAAGAAGGTGCTGCCCTACTTGGCATGGATGCGCTATTTCAACCCTTTGCGATATATCACGCGACTGGACCGCTACATCATAGGAAAGTTCATCGGAACATACTTCTTTGCCATACTGCTCATCATAAGCATCGCTATAGTATTCGACTTCAATGAGCACCTTTCGAAGTTCACGCAATATCATGCTCCGTGGAAGGCGATAGTCTTTGACTACTATCTTAACTTCGTACCTTACTTTGCAAACCTCTTCTCGCCTTTGTTTGTCTTTATCGCCGTGATATTCTTCACATCAAAGATGGCAGGCAACAGTGAGATTATCTCCATTCTTGCAGCAGGCGTCAGTTTCAAGCGCATGATGCGCCCATATATGATTTCATGTATCATCATATCTGCATTGTCATATACGCTCAGCGCCTATGTCATTCCTCACGGAACAGTAGTACGACAGAACTTTGAATCGCTCTATAAGAACAAGAAGAAAGATACCGCGGCAGAAAACGTACAGTTACAGGTTGATAAGGGTGTCATAGCATATATACAGCACTACGACAATAACATCAAACGCGGATATGGTTTCTGTCTTGACAAATTCGAAAACAAGAAGCTGATATCCCACATGACAGCATCGGATATACAGTATGACACCATCTCGGATACAAAATATCACTGGAAGGTACAGAACTGGAAGATACGTGAGGTGCGAGGCATGAAAGAAAAGATTACAAGTGGAGTACAGATGGATACACTCATCATGATGGAGCCGATAGACCTTGTATATTCACGCGGACAACAGGAGACATTTACCTCACCAGAACTGAGGGAATATATCTCCAAACAGATAGACCGAGGTTCCAGTAACGTGGTACAATATGAAGTGGAATATCATAAACGCATAGCGTCATCATTCGCTGCCTTCATTCTCACCATTATTGGTGCGTCACTATCATCAAGAAAGCGTAAGGGCGGCATGGGAATGTATCTCGCCATTGGTCTCGCACTGAGTTTCCTCTTCATACTCTTGCAGACCATATCCGCCACCTTCGCCATCAACGCTGGTACCCCACCGATTGTTGCTGCGTGGATGCCAAACATTCTATTTGCGTTCGTTGCATACTTCTGCTATAGAAAAGCGCCGAATTAAGAGGTTAGAGGTTATTAGAAAAAGTATAAATGGAAGAAAATATAAAATATTTCGACGAGACATTACTCAACGACAATGTCCTTGATGCTCTTTATGATATGCATTTCGATAAATGCACTCCGATACAGTCGTTGTGCATTGATCCTATCATAGAGGGACGTGACATCATGGGCGTTGCCCAGACAGGTACGGGAAAGACGGCTGCATACCTTCTGCCGGTACTGTCAGAACTTGATGATGGAGGATTCCCAGAAGACTCCGTCAACTGCCTTATCATGGCACCAACGCGCGAGTTAGCACAGCAGATAGACCAAGCCATGCAGGGATTCGGATATTACCTTGACGGTATAAGCAGCGTGGCAGTGTATGGTGGCAATGATGGCAACCGCTATGACCAGGAACTGGCAGCACTGCGCAAGGGCGCTTCTGTCATCATAGCAACACCGGGACGTCTCATCTCGCACATGCAGATGGGAAACCTGGACCTATCACGCCTCTCTTTCTTTATCCTTGATGAGGCAGACCGCATGCTTGACATGGGATTCTCAGAAGACATCCTCGCTATAGCAAAAGGAATACCTGACACGTGTCAGACCATTATGTTCTCTGCCACCATGCCTAACAAGATAGAGGAACTGGCTAACACACTGCTTAAGAATCCCGTAAACATAAAGATTGCTGTCAGCAAACCGGCAGAGAAGATACAGCAGTCGGCATACGTATGCTACACACCGCAGAAGATGCCGATACTTAAGAACATCTTCAAGGAAGGATTCATACCAGAGCGTGCATCGGAAAACGACGAGCCAATGAAACTTGAGAGAGTCATAATCTTCTCTGGCAAGAAACAGCGCGTAAAGGAAATATCACGCTCACTGAAGCAAATGCATGTCAATTGCGGTGAAATGCACTCCGACCTCTCTCAGGCAGAGCGTGACGAGATAATGTACAAGTTCAAGGCAGGAGACATTGACGTTCTCGTAGCAACAGACATTGTATCACGCGGCATAGATATTGATGACATTCAGATGGTAATCAACTACGATGTGCCTCACGACGTAGAAGACTACGTACACCGTATTGGTCGTACGGCAAGAGCAGAGCGAGACGGCGTTGCTATAACACTCGTTGAGCAAGAGGATATTTACCTGTTCAAGAAGATAGAAGACTTCCTTGAGCGTACCATCCTCAAGAACGCATTACCAGAAGGTATCGGTGAAGCACCAGAATACAAAGCGATATCCCCTTCACGCAATAATAATAAGGGAAAGGGACGAAGCAACAGTAACAAAAACGGCAAACGCCACAATAATAATACCAAACCTAAAAAAACTAAACACTATGACAGAAAAAGAAAATCTGTGCGGACTCCGCAAGAAGGACTTCCACACAACAGTTGACGGAAAGCAGACAGAGCTCTTCATCCTTCGTAACGAAAAGGGATACGAGGTAGCAGTAACAAACTATGGCGGTGCAATCCTCGCAATAATGGTTCCAGACAAGGATGGTCAGATAGCCAATGTAATACAGGGTCACAGCAATATCAATGACACCATCAACTCTGCAGAGCAGTACCTCTCTACACTCATTGGCCGTTTCGGAAACCGTATCTGCAAAGGTCGTTTCACACTCGGTGGCAAGGAGTATCAGTTGGCACTCAATGACGGCAGCAATCACCTGCACGGTGGTCTCACCGCATGGAACAAGAAGGTATGGGATGCTTATCAGATGAACGAGCAGTCTGTAGCCATGACACTTCTCTCTCCTTATGGTGAAGAAGGTTTCACTGGTGAGATGAGAGTAACAGTAGAATACACATGGACTGATGACAATGAGCTGAAGATAGAATATCTTGCAACAACAAACAAGAAGACTATCGTGAACCTCACCCATCACGCATTCTTCTCACTCACAGGTCTCGGTAACCCAACACCTACCGTTGACGATCTCGAGTGCGAGGTAAACGCAGACTTCTACCTTCCTATCGATGCTACAAGCATCCCTACAGGCGAGATTCTCAAGGTTGAAGGCACACCATTCGACTTCCGCACACCAAAGGCTCTCGGCCCTGCTATGAATGCTGATGACGAACAGGTAAAGAACGGTTCTGGTGTTGACCACAACTTCGTTCTCAACAAGAAGGAGTTCGGTGAGCTTTCGTTTGCTGCACGCATAGCAGACCCTAATACAGGACGCACCATGGAGTGCTGGACCACAGAACCAGGACTGCAGGTGTACACTGGTAACTTCCAGAGCAACTACCCTATCAACCACGGTTGTACCGCACAGCGTCGTTCTGCTGTTTGTCTTGAGGCACAGCACTTCCCTGATTCACCTAACCGTGCATACTTCCCACCTGTTGTTCTCAACCCTGGTGAGCGTTATCGTCAGACAACAATCTACAAGTTCGGCGTTAAAGAATAATTAAAATATGAGAAAACTTTTCATTATATCATGCTTCTTGCTTCTGGGCATTACTGCTGGTAGTGCCCAGAGCAGCAAGAGCTGTGCACCACGTCCTGTTTACACACGTGAGTGCAACGACAAGCAAGTCATCAAGGCTGCAAAGAAATGGTTCAAGAAAGGAGAATGGCGACAGGGCTTTACACTCGCATCGCCACATGAGAGCGTCAACATCGTAGATTTCTACCTGCAGTATCAGAAGAATCCAGAACAGTGGACGAAACTCTTTCAATACCTCGCTAAGACAGACCTCCTCGCATTGCCAAAGGGAAAGCTGCCAATAGAAGGCAGCGACCTCACTATCAGCGTAGAAGACTCAGAGAACGGTCCTCTGGAAACACGCAACAGCGAGAGTCATTATCATGGCATCGATTTCCAGTACTGTGTAAAGGGAACGGAGCGCTTCGGAATCATCGACCACGTGACATCCGTACCAAAGGACAAGTATAAGAAGGACGTGATACACTACAACTACGACAAATCACGTGCACTCTTCTACGACTCTACGCCAGACAAGTTCTTCATCTTCTTCCCTGGTGACTGGCACATAGCAAAGGTCAACAACGATACCAATGACCAGACCATACGAGTATGCGTCATCAAGGTACGCTGGGAAGATTAGTCAAAGACAACAAACTAAAAACAATTATATATGACAGGAAAAGACACAACATCCCTTCGCACCCTTACCAAGGGTAACGTATGGGACCTTCAGGAGACAGACATCGTCATGCTCTGGGAGAAGCCAGAGAAGGAAGATGCCATCAACGAACATGCGCAACACTATCTTGACATTATCCGCTCTGCGTTTGACGTAGAAGAGATAAAGATTGACAAGCCAGAGATTCTTAAGAAATACGAGGAGCGCGGTATGCGCATCATCACTATTCCTATTAAGGACAAGGATCAGAAATGGGCTATCAAGAAACGCCCTATCAACCGTGTCACGGACCTGACCTACGAGAACATCCATCACATCTCTGCGGCGAAGCTTCTTGAAGTGATAGACCGTAACTTCGGTGGTGGTTGGGACAGTCTCAATCAGGGCATCAAGGACATTATACTCAGCGGTTTCGACATTTCCACCACTACCCTTCCTAAGGAACGTCTTCGTAAGCCAGGCGGACTATATGAGATAAAGGTAAACGATGGATTTGAAGTCCTTGAGATAGAAAAAGGCGGATGGGTAGAGGCTATCTTCGCAAAGGTGAAGCCAAAGGCTGTTACACCAAAGATGAAGTACGACGACGACCTCCTCAACAAGTCTGACAATGATGATGATGAAGAAGAAATAAAAGACACCTATCTTGACAACGAGGACGACGACGATCTCGACGATGATGCATTGACAGCAGAAAGCTATCGCACCACCATAGAGGAAGATCCTGATGATCTTTCACTCGACGCTGCCGCAATGGCAGAAGATGGCGACGACTATTAATCAGCCGTAAAGACAAAAATAGAATTAAGGAGTTAAAGACATTTGCCTTTAACTCCTTAATTCATTATTAATTATTAATTTTTACTTCTTACTACTAAATACCAGCACCTTAGGCAGCTTTATCCACTTGTTATTACCCGCCACCTTTATAGTGCTGCCGCTAAGCTGTTTCAAGGTATAATTGCCATCACCGTCAATGGACAACTCCGCCTCCAAATCCTCCGAGCCATAATCATTAATCATGGTCAGCAAGGCTTTCTTTCCCGACTTGTCAATCTCCACATCCATGATTATCCACACACGCGAGTCAGTCAGCTTCTTCAGGTAGCCATAAACCTTACCCAGCACATCCTGTCCAGGTATGGTAATGCTCTCCTCGTACAGATTCATCGTCAAGGACACATTATACTCCTTATTATATATATTACACTTGAAACACTCATCCTGCGCCTTGCAAACAAGTGAAAATGCCATCAAAAAGCAAAAAAATAGTATCTTTTTCATATTGTCATTATATTTTCGCGGTGCAAATATACACAATGTAAATCAATTAATTGCGCTTTTTGAGCAATAAAATAGCTCTTTAACCCCGTTTTTTCAGTTTTTTTTACTAATTTTGCACCCAATTATTAATAATTACAAATAAGTTTATGATAACACCTGACTATATTTTTGAGTCCAGTTGGGAGGTTTGCAATAAGGTCGGTGGCATTTACACCGTCCTCTCTACTCGTGCAAAAACTCTTCAGGACGCAATGCCCGACCGTCTCATCTTCATGGGACCAGACTGCTGGGGCGAAAAGAAAAGTCCATTTTTCATTCAGGATGACAGTATTCTTGCCGACTGGCAGAAGCAAGCAGCAAAAGAAGGCATCAAGGTAAAGGTTGGACGCTGGGACATCCCTGGAAAGCCAATAGCACTTCTTGTTGACTTTCAGCAGTATTTCTCACAAAAAGACGCTATCTACGGCGAGATGTGGGAGAACTTCAAGGTTGATTCACTCCATGCCTTCGGCGATTACGACGAATCATGCATGTTTGCATACGCTACAGGCAAGGTAGTAGAGTCCATCTACAACTTCCTCAAGCTCGAGAAGAAAAAGGTCATCTTCCACGTCAACGAGTGGCAGTGTGGTATGGGAGCACTTTACATCAAGAAGGCCATCCCAGCCATCGGTACCATCTTCACAACTCACGCTACATCAATCGGTCGTTCTATCGCAGGCAACGACAAGCCACTCTACGACTATTTGTGGGCATACAATGGTGACCAGATGGCTGCCGAGCTCAACATGGAGTCAAAGCACTCTATCGAGAAGCAGACAGCATACAACGTTGACTGTTTCACCACCGTCAGCGATATCACAGCAACAGAATGCAAGGAACTCATCAAGCCTGTTGACGTCGTTCTCCCTAACGGCTTCGAGAACGACTTCGTACCAAAGGGCGCCAAGTTCACTGCACGCCGCAAGGCAGCACGTAAGATAATGCTTCAGGTAGCAAACTGCCTCACCGGATGCGAGTTCCCTGAGGATACCATCGTCGTAGGAACCAGCGGACGTTATGAGTTCCGCAACAAGGGCATCGACGTCTTCGTTGAAGCAATGAACCGCCTTAACCGCGACAAGGACCTCAAGAAGCCTGTAATCGCCTTCGTGGAAGTACCAGCATGGGTAGGTGACGCACGCGAAGACCTCGTAGAGCGCGTTAAATCAGGAAAGACATTTGACACACCATTGGACTGCCCAATGCTCACACACTGGCTGCACAATATGGACCACGACAACGTGCTCGGCATGATGAAATACAACGATATGTGGAACCGTCCAGAGGACATGGTGAAGCTCATATTCATACCTTGCTACCTCAACGGTAACGACGGCATCGTCAATACACCTTACTACGACCTTATCATCGGTAAGGACCTCTCCGTATATCCTTCATACTACGAGCCATGGGGATACACACCACTGGAGTCCGTAGCATTCAAGGTGCCATGTATCACCACCGACCTTGCAGGATTCGGTCTTTGGGCAAACAGCGAAAAGGGCGCTTACAGCGAGATAGAAGACGGCGTAAAGACCATTCACCGTACAGACTACAACTACTCTGAGGTGGCAGACATCATCAAGGACACCGTTGCCGAGTTCTCATCGTTCTCAGAAGCTAAGGTAAAGAAGGCACGCGCTGCCGCTGACAAGCTCTCAAAGAAAGCACTCTGGTCAGAGTTCATCAAGTACTACTGGCAGGCATACGATTTCGCCCTCAGCAAGAAATAACACTTGAAATATTCAGAAGTAAAAATAACAAAATTTATTTTCAACTAATACATTAAATTATGAAAATCAAAGCAGATTACGCAAATACTCCTGTATGGAAGGAGTTTAACGTAAAGTCAACACTCCCAAAGGAGTTGGAGTGTCTTGACGAGATTGCACACAACATGTGGTGGGTATGGAACTACGACGCACGTGAGATGTTCCGTTCACTTGACGAGACAATCTACGAGAAGGTAGGTCACAACCCAGTACAGCTCCTTGAGCTCCTCTCTTACGACCGTAAGGAAGAGATCGTTAAGGACAAGGAGATTATGAAGAACGTAAAGGCTGTCTATAAGCACTTCCGTGAGTACATGGATGTTAAGCCAGACGCTAACCGTCCTTCTGTAGCTTACTTCTCAATGGAGTTCGGTATCCACAACTCACTGAAGATCTACTCTGGTGGTCTCGGCATGCTCGCTGGTGACTACATCAAGGAGGCTTCTGACTCTAACGTTGACATGTGCGGTATCGGCTTCCTCTATCGTTTCGGTTACTTCAAGCAGAGCCTCTCTATGGACGGTCAGCAGATTGCCAACTACGATGCACAGAACTTCAACTCACTGCCTATCACCAAGACTCTCGACGAGAACGGCAACCAGGTAGTAGTTTCTGTACCTTACATGAACTACCAGGTACACGCACTCGTATGGCAGGCTAACGTAGGTCGCGTAAAGCTCTATCTCCTTGATACAGATAACGAAATGAACTCAGAGTTCGACCGCCCTATCACACACGCACTCTATGGTGGTGACTGGGAGAACCGTCTCAAGCAGGTAATCCTCCTCGGTATCGGTGGTGTCCTCATGCTCGAGAAGCTCGGCATCAAGAAGCAGGTATATCACTGCAACGAGGGTCACGCAGCACTCTGTAACCTCCAGCGTCTTGTTGACTACATCAAGAGCGGCCTCACATTCAATCAGGCTATGGAGGTAGTACGTGCATCTTCACTCTACACCGTACACACACCAGTACCAGCAGGTCACGACTACTTTGACAAGGACCTCTTTGGCAAGTACATGGGTGGCTACGCACAGATGCTCGGCATCTCTTGGAAGGAGTTCATCGGCATGGGACGTACAAACCCAGAAGACGACAACGAGCGTTTCTGTATGTCAACATTCGCCCTCAACACCTGTCAGGAAGCTAACGGCGTATCAATGCTCCACGGTTGGGTATCACAGAAGATGTTCCAGTTCATCTGGAATGGCTACTACCCAGAAGAGAACCACGTAGGTTACGTAACAAACGGTGTTCACTTCCCATCATGGTGCGCAACAGAGTGGCGTAAGGTATATGACAAGTACCTCAAGAAGGGATTCTATGAGGACCAGTCAAACGAAGACCTCTGGCACGGCATCTACGACTGTCCAGACACAGAGATATGGGACACACGTAAGGCACTTAAGGAGAAGCTCGTTAAGTACATCCGTGAAAAGTTCACAGAGTCATGGCTCAAGAACCAGGGCGACCCAGCTCGCGTAGTATCTCTCCTCGAGCGCATCAACCCTAATGCTCTCATGATCGGCTTCTGCCGTCGTTTCGCTACCTACAAGCGTGCTCACCTTCTCTTCACAGACCTCGACCGTCTTGCTAAGATTGTGAACAACCCAGAGCGTCCTGTTCTCTTCTTCTTCTCAGGTAAGGCACACCCAGCTGATGGCGCAGGTCAGGGACTCATCAAGCGTATCTTCGAGATTTCACAGCGTCCAGAGTTCCTCGGCAAGATTATCTTCCTCGAGGACTACGACTTCCAGCTCGCTCGCCGTCTCGTTTCAGGCGTAGATATCTGGATGAACACACCAACACGTCCACTCGAGGCTTCTGGTACATCAGGCGAGAAGGCAGAGATGAACGGTGTTGTAAACCTCTCTGTCCTCGACGGATGGTGGGTTGAAGGTTATCGTCAGGGCGCTGGTTGGGCACTCAAGCAGGAGCGTACATACCAGAACCAGGGATATCAGGACCAGCTCGATGCTGCTACCATCTACAACCTCCTCGAGAACGAGATCGTTCCTCTCTACTACGACAAGGACAAGAACGGCGTTTCAAAGGACTGGATCAAGGTTATCAAGAATTCTATCGCAACCATCGCTCCTCACTACACCATGAAGCGTCAGCTCGACGACTACTATTCAAAGTTCTACTGCAAGCTCGCAGAGCGTTCTGCAAAGGTCAACGCCAACGACTACCAGATGGCTAAGAACATCGCTATGTGGAAGGAGAACGTAGCAGAGCGTTGGGACGGCATCAAGGTTGTTTCTTCTGACACAAGCATCCTCACCGAAGGCGCTGAGACAGGTAAGTCATACAAGCTCTCTTACGTTATCGACGAGCAGGGTCTCAACGATGCAGTAGGTCTTGAGCTCGTAGCACTGAAGAACAATCAGGAAGAGACAGACCGTCAGATTCACAAGGTCATCCCATTCGAGATGGTTAAGCAGGAAGGCAACCTCTACACCTTCGAGTGTAACGTTGACGTTCAGATGGCAGGTAACTTCAAGGTTTGCGTACGTATGTACCCAAAGAACGACCTGCTCCCACACCGTCAGGACTTCTGCTACATCAAGTGGCTTGACTAATCACAGCAACCGCGACCGACAACTGTCGCGACACACAATACAAAAGGACCAGGAGGATTATCCCTCTTGGTCCTTT
>JAGHTW010000238.1 GCA_018065145.1 Candidatus Prevotella equi | reverse complement strand
GGCGGTGGCAATGAGGCCATCGTTAGTGGTGACACGAAAGTGATGATTGGAGAAACAAAGTAGTTTATACATTATTATATATAAGGTATGCAAAACAAAGCATTACATATACTCTCGATATTGCTGCTGACCGTAGGCATAACGACTACGGCTATGGCACAAAGTCCGCAGAGCAAGATAAAGATCCATGGCAACGTCTATGGCGGTGGCGATCAGGCTGCCATCGGAGGCAATACTACCGTGACCATCAATAAGGGTGAGTACGGCGGTAGCATCTTCGGCGGTGGTAATGGTGCACTGAATAATGATGGCACGGTTAAGGCTTCAGCTGATATTAGTGGCAACACCTACGTCACCATCAATGGTGGTGAGATTGTGTATTATATTGGTGAAGAGAAGAACTTCCGCAACATCTATGGTGGTGGTAATGCGGCTTGTAATGTTGCTGGCAATACCAACGTCACTATGATGAAGGGTATGATTACGACATATAGTTTTACGTCATCCCCACTCGCTATGGATGCTTGGCGTTACTTCTACGACAACTCCATGAAGCCGAACCAGCAAAAGACACCTATCTGTTCGGTGTTTGGTGCGGGATATGGTGCACATACCGATGTAGCAGGAGATACGAATATCGAGATTAATATCCCTGGTACTGCAGGTATCAAGCCAAAAGATGGCGTTGCTTTTACGCATGCAGAACTTGAGGCTATCGACCACCTTGGTCTTCGTTTGAAGCCAGACACCAAACTGTCGGAGCAGTTCATTCCTTCCGTTTTTGGTGGCGGCTTTGACGGTACGGTGGGTGCTTACGACCCTACTGCTAACGAAGGAGCAGGAGGCATCAATTACAACAAGACAACTTGTACCTCTCAGGCAAACATAACCATCACGGGTCAGCCATTTGTCTTCAATGTCTATGGTGGAGGTTTGGGCTCTAAGAAAGGTGCTGATGCTACGGGTGGCGTTGATAGCCACGTTGGTGCTGTATATGGTGCTACGAAGGTGGACATCCAGGGTGGACTGTATAATGGTAACCTCTTCGGTGGCGGTGCTGGTATTGAGGCAGAGGCAGATATACCTAACCCATTCGGCGGTGCAGGCACTATCAAGATGCCATATACATACGCAGCACAGGTGATGCGTGAGACGGACGTAACCATCAGTGGTAACACGACCGTTATCTACGGTAATGTATATGGTGGCGGCGATATTGCCAATACCGGTTGGTATTATGAAAGTGCGCGTCCTCAGATGGATGGTCACGTAGAACAGCAGAATCACAGCCTTGCTACACTCGATTACACCACATCCCTGAAACTCAATGGCGGTAATATCCTCGGTAGTGCCTTTGGTGGCGGCAACGGTCGTACAAAGAAACAGATGACGATGTCTATGTTCGTTGGTACCGTCTGTGGTAGCACCAATGTCTCGCTCAATGGCACTAAGGTGTGGAGCCATGTCTATGGCGGTGGTAATATGGGTACGGTGTTTGATTGTCAGACAATCGCCGCATCAAAAAAAGAATCAGGACGAGATATGGTTGATGGCGTCATTGACGGCTGTACCAATGTGGCTGTCCTCAATGGTATGGTGGCAAAGGACATCTTCGGTGGTGGCTTTGGTGATGACCCAGGCACAGGAGACGCTAACGTAACCTCTGCCGATATCTATGGCAACACATACGTGTATTTCGAAAAAGCTGACCTTGAATATAGCAAGTACTGGAAGCCACGTGAGTTCCTTTCAAAAGATGCAACAGATGAGCAGATGGAGGCAGAGGTCACAGGTAAGTTCCTTGACCAGAGTAGTGCTGGCGACAAGCGCAACACCGAGAGCGACATCACCCATAACCTCTATGGCGGTGGTAATATGGCATGCGATGTAAAGGGTCACGCGCACGTATATATGATAGGTGCACCAACGGCTCCTACCAACTTCGCAACTACCGACCATTACAAGGAGTGTATCGAGAATGTGGCAAAGCCCCACTTCTCTGTCTTCGGTGGCGGTTATGGTAACAAGACAACAGTAACTGGCAACGCTTATTGCGACATCAACCTCCGTTATGGTACTGGTCTGCACAGTATCGTAGGTGGTGGATTGAATGGTACGGTGGGTGGAATGTGCAATGTGCATGTGGGCAATGACCCTATGTCGGCGGTACACTTCGTATATGGCGGTGGCTACTATGCACCTTGTGCAGGCACCAAGCTTGACATTACGCGTGGTACTATTCTGGAGAATGTCTATGGCGGTGCTGTGATGGGTAATATCCATGTAAAGGATGGGGCTGATCCTGAAACAGATGTTGCCACGAATACGACAATCGGTCTGAAATCGGCAGGTGCAAAATCCTCCGTTGACCTCAAGGACGAGTTTGACAATACACTTCGTTCATACACATACGCTGATTATGAAGATGCCAGTGGTAAACATACTGGTCATCAGAACAAGATTACCATCTATGGCGACGTCTATGGTGGCAATGATGTGTCGGGTACTGTTAATGGTATCGCACAGCTCACAATCTATGGTGGTGAGATAAAGGGTAATGTGTATGGTGCTGGCAACGGCAACCACATCGGTTACTATATCCCTGGTGCTTTGAAGTATGACTTGGGAACGCATGGTGCTGATAACTACTTCATGGTGGATCATTCAGCAGAAGGCGGTCCAAAGGGTAAGACATACGTTGGTCGTCCGCAGACTATCGGCGGTGTAAACCTTACGCTTGAAGGAAATAAAAAGGACGAGCGCGTGAAGGTGCTTGGTCAGGTATTCGGTGGTGGTAACTCATGTACCATCGGTGCGTGGGATAAGGATTTGCTTGCATCAAAGGGCGATAACCCTCACGTTGTACGTGATGACCCTGCCTACTTCCAAGGCGGTGGTACACTTAACATCACCCTTGGTTCGCACGTCACCATCGGTCGTACACATGAGCAGTTGGCTAAGGATGCTGACGGCAGCAAGTATATAGATAATGGCGAGAACGTGTCGGGACTCTTTATGGGTTGCTCAGGCAAAGACCTTGCTACGCAGAGTGGTGCAAAAGAAAACAACTACTACCATCACTTCTTCAGCCCATACGCGCACAAATACTACCCAGGCTTTGTCGTTTATGACGAACACGGTGAAGCTATGTCGCGTGCGGAACAGCTCAAGCCATTCCAAGCATACCTTAATAATATTATGGTGTGGAGCGATAATGTGCGTCTCACAATCCCTGATGATGCAGAAGACATCTGGCTCGCCAACTTCGTGGGCGGTGGTTTCCGTGGTTCTATGCGCGCAAAGACTCTTGAGAACGGTAGGTTCGACTATACCCTGCCTGAAGGTGTGACGGTGAGCCATACCGTTGTTGGTGGTGCGTATAACGCGCATGTGCAGTATCGTGTCTTCGCCACAAACAGTGATGGTACCTTCATCGATGGTGATAAAGATGGTAAGTACGACTACTTGACCGTTGTTCCTGGTGGTTGGAAACAAATGGACCCTGATAATCCAACGGCAGAGTGCGACTATATCAAGACCCTTCATGAGGATGAGGACGACCCAGAGAAGGTTACTGGCATCCTTCGCTACAACTTCAACGGCGGTATTCTCAGTATCAACAGTACGGGTGTGAGCTCCAGTCCAGAAGGTAGGCATATCCATCAGGTGCATGCTGACCCAAAAACCAATGAAGCAGAATACGCTACATCATACTTTGAACCTATGACCGAAGGCTCTACTGACCCAAAGAGTGAGGATGAGGCAACCCGCGCCAAACTCTATTCTGCCAACAAATCCAAGACCCTTCTACATCTCACCCTCAAATGCGCCCTTGAGCCTGAGGTGCTGGCAAAGGAGAACAGTGGCAAGGGGAGGGAGACAGAATACAAGGCTCATGGTGGTAATGTCTTTGGCGGTTGCTTCTTGTCGGGCTTCGTAGAGGGCGACTCTTGGGTGGATTACCATTGTTGGCTCGCGCCTAAGTGTGCTAAGAGTACAGAAGACAAGTACAAGTACTTCTTTGATAAAAACGACAACATGCACATCTACGATGATGCCGGCGACCTTGAAACCAACGATGCTCTTAGCGTCTATGGTGCAGGTTACGGTACCGACACCCACTCCGATGGCGATGTGTATCTCTATATCAAGTCTATTGACCACCATGCAACGGGTGATACTGATCCTACAGGTATGTTCCCTTATATCTTCAATGCCTTCGGTGGTTCGAATATGGGAACGGTGGCAGGCAACACCAATGTCTATTATGCCGTAGGTCAGCAGGGAACACTCCTCGGTTCGCTTTATGGCGGAGGCTATAAGGGTGTCATCAAGGGTAACACCTTCGTGGAGTTGGCAGAGGGCTTCGCACATAACGTCTATGGCGGTAGCCGTCAGGCAGACATTCTTGGTGCATCGCACGTATGGGCTTACGATGGTAAGGCGCGTGGTATCACCAATGCTAACCACCTTATTATATGTAATCTATATGGCGGCAATGATATTGCAGGAACTATCTCAGGTACTATGCCGGCTAAGTTTACTGAGACGAAGTGGAATAAAGCGCCGAATGGTGATGGCAAACCACGTCCAAGCCTTACAGGCAAGCGTTTCAATACCTATGTAGAAATCTCTGCAGACGATGACTCTGCCGACCGTGGTTTCCCTATGATTGGTAGTGCATATGCTGGCGGTAATGGCGAGGCATGGGTATCAGAAGTAGAGAGTGGTCATAAGCCAGACATAGCGAAAGCCCTGTTGGAAATCGACGGTGGCACCACGCTCCGTGCCTTCGGCGGTGGCAACAAGGCTACCGTGACAGATAGCACATACATCTTCACCAATGCTGAGAGTAACGAGTTTGCGAATGTTACCTTCAACGACTATCAGAAGAACATCGTAACCAAGGTGTTCTTCAGTGGAATGAGTACAGGTTACGAATGGGATGGTAACACTCTGAAGATTGACCCATACCACGTGGTAAATCTCTTCGGTGGCAACAACGTGGAAACGATGACCATTCAGCCTACATGGAACCTGTGGCATGGCAAACTTGAGAATGTCTATTCCGGTGGTAACATGGGCGATATGACATACTACAACCCTTCGCCTGCTGCTGGCAAGACAAAGGGTCTTAGCCT
>JAGHTW010000048.1 GCA_018065145.1 Candidatus Prevotella equi | reverse complement strand
ACCTATGGAATACTATGACCTTGGAGATAAGATAACGGCGTTCACTACCGACAGGACGGTGGGTAGGGACAGGGAGAAGATAGCGGAGGTGCTGTCTTTCTCACGGTTTATGTATCCACATCAGACGCATACTGATGTTGTTAAGGAGGTGACGGAAGAGTTTTTCGCACTGCCAGAAGCGGAGCAGAAGGCGATGATGGAGGGTGTTGATGCTGTGATAAGCCGGGTGACGGATGCCTGTATTGGCATAAGCACCGCCGACTGCATACCAGTGCTGGTGTATGACGAGGAGCATCACTGTGCTGCTGCCATTCATGCTGGATGGAAGGGCACGGTGGCGAGAATAGTAGAGAAGGCGATAGCGGCTATGGTGAAGGCTTATGAGAGCAATCCTGCTTCGTGTAAGGCGGCTATCGGACCCGGTATATCGCTGGAAAGTTTCGAGATAGGTTGGGAGGTACATGAGAAATTCGTTCAGGCGGGCTTCGATATGGATGATGTCACGGTGGTTATGCCGACAAAAGACGGCAAGGGAACGAAACCGCATATAGACCTAAAGGAGATAAACCGCCGACAGCTGCTCTCGCAAGGAGTGTTAGCAGAAAATATTTACGTCTCAGACATTGATACCTTTACAAATAAACAATTCTTCTCTGCACGCAGAGAACAAATAAATGATATAAAATGTGGCAGAATACTCTCAGGCTTTGTACTGTAATTTTTTCATTGTTGCAACTGTCTTTTGCGTTGTGTGTTAGTGCGGACGGCGAAATCTGGCGACGTTCGCATTATGACGATCACAATGGTATGTCGCAGTGGCATGCGACAAAGATACTGCAGGACAGTAATGGTTTCATGTGGTTTGCTACGTGGAATGGACTTAACCGCTTTGACGGCTATGAGTTTGCCGTCTTCAAGTCGTATCCTGGTGATGGAAACGACCTGACGTCGGACAGAATACGCAATATCCTCATGGGCGATGATGGCAATATCTATTGCGGTATCAATGACCATGTGTGGCGTTTTAATCTCGCTACCTATAAGTTTGAGAAGCCTGATGCTGCAACGGAGGAACGCTACCGCGCTCGTATCAACTGCGATACTTCGGTGTTCCTTCCTTCTGCGCATAGCATCTGCGGTCATGACTTTGCCAACGCACGTCAGATATTCAGCGATAATCAGAAGAACGTCTGGGTGTTGACATCTTACGGCGTGGATAAGCTGTCGTTACAGACGCAGCCTGTCATGCAGTTGAACACAGTGCCGAAGGATATTATCCGTTCGGTGTATCGTGATAACAAGAAGCGTATATGGATAACGGCGCGCAACTCGGGTGTCGTGACCGTGCTTGACAGTGTGGCAAACCTCATAGGATACCTTGGTACCGATGGACGTCTGCATAAAGAGCCAGTCAGGTTTGCTTCTGTCTTCTGCGTTTATCAGCAGAAGAATGGAACGATATGGCTTGGTGCGAAACCTGACGGACTGTTCCGACTGAGAGAGACAGGAGCATCGGGAACTTTTGCTATAGACCACTTCATGAAAGGTGACGCAAAGCAGATAGCAAGGGGCGCAACGATAAATGCAAATGCTATTTATGACATCAAGGAGGACAAAAAGGGCAGACTGTGGATAGCAACGCATAATGGCGGATTGAATCTGGTTGAGAATCCTAATGCGGAAACGTTGCATTTCTGTAACGTGTCCAATACGTTCAAGTCTTTCCCTAAGGATAGCTACAATATGCGACGCCTGCTGATTGTTGGCGATAGTCTGATGTTGGCAACATCTACAGAGGGATTCCTCGTGATGAAGAATATCATGGGAGCACCGAAGGATGTGCAGTTTACTCTGCATCAGCGAGAGTCGCACCGTGCATCAAGCCTGTCTTGTAGCGCCGTCATGGACATGGTGATAGACAGAAAAGGTAGGCTGTTCATTTCTACAGAGAGCGGCGGTGTCAATATGCTTCTGACGAAGGATATTGCTGCCAAGACGCTTGACTTCAAGCATTATACGACAGATGTGGGAATGGGTTCGGATGTTTGTCTTGCCATGACGGAGATTGGAGACGAGATTCTGGTGCAGTGCAATAATCAGCTGACGCGACTGAATGTGGATATGGGAAAGAAGGAGAACTATAACTCTCGTTTCTTCTCGGAAAACGCAATCTTCTCGGATGCCGCACCTCTGCTTTTGAAGGATGGCCGCTGGATTATAGCGTTGGAGTCAGGCGTCGTAATGATGACGGAACAGACGTTCCATCATCGTGGTTTCGTGCCAAAGATAGTGCTTACCTCTGTCTCTATCCCTGAAAGGACTACGGCATATAACGTAGGAAATATTGACACCTTGCGACTTTCGTCAACAGAGCGTGACGCAACAATTACGTTTGCAGCACTGGATTTTTGCGATAACAGCAATATAAAGTACGTGACAAGGATTATAAAAGAGTCGTCATGGTTCGGTGGCAACGATACGCTGCAATCTACCTTGCCTCGCGACCAGCGTGTTATAACCCTTTATAATCTCACTCCGGGAACATACGTCCTTGAGATATCTTCGACAAACGCCGAAGGACTATGGGCGGACAATATACGACGACTGACAATCATCGTAGAACCGATGTTCTGGGAGACACCTCTCGCGTACCTTATATATATATTATTATTGGTGATAGTTATCTCTGGCATCACTTATACGGTGACGTATATACGACAGCTGAAGAGGCAACGAGAGGAAAATCTGCAGGCTTATCTTACGTTGTTGAACCCACAGCCGGTTGACGAACCGAAGGAAGAGCGATATAACGTAGCGCCGAATGCCGCAAGAATGTCAAAGGAGGATGAGGTATTTATGCGACGCCTGATGACATACGTAGAGGAGAATGTCGGAAATAGCGATATCGGTGTTGATGAAATGGCATCGGCAACGGCTACTTCTCGCTCGACGCTCAACAGAAGGATGAAGGGCATTCTTGGTGTTACACCGTCCGATTTCCTCAAGGAGGTAAGGATGAAAAAGGCTTGTCAGATGCTTAATGAAACAACAAAAGGAATCAACGAAATAGCCTACGCATGCGGTTTTGCCGATCCAAAATACTTCTCTAAGTGCTTTAAGTCCTCAATAGGCCTATCCCCTAGTGAATACAGGGCTCGCGAAGAGGTGTGATATAACAAATTAGCGCCAATGAGAGGATTTTACCCCCTCATTGACGCTATTTTACTACACGGTTTGGAAGAATGTTCAACTCATGACTTTGTGAAAAGTCGTAATTTTGCAACCGCAAATCAACCGAAACAAAAACCAATTTTTATACTAACTCATTATGAAAAAAAACTTTCTAAAACATTTCTTTATGCTTCTGATGGCGCTGCTGGTGGCAGTACCATCAATGGATGCTAAGAAGAAACTGCACACCATCGGTGACTCAACGATGGATGGCTCCTACGATCCAGCTACTACATATAAGCGTGGATGGTGTATGATGCTGCAGCAGTTCTTTAATTCAGACAATATCCAGGTGAACAACCGTGGAAAGTCTGGTGCATCAAGTAAGTCCTTTTATAAGGAGTCTGCCTACTGGCCAACACTCGTTAAGGGTGGTAGCGACCAGATGCAGGAGGGTGACATCCTTATTATTCAGTTCGCGCACAACGACGAGAAGAACGGTGGTGCCGACGGTGATGTTGCACAGGCTTACTATGACAGCGGTCATGAAAATGAATTTATCGACACAAAAACCGGTCTGCCTGTTCGCCCCGACTATCGTGGTACAACAGCTTCTGGTACTTATAAGGAATATATTCGTAAGTATATCAACGAGGCAAAGGCAATGGGCGTAAAGCCTATCGTTGTTGGCGCTATCTGCCGTAAGTATTTTGGTTCTGATGGTAAGATCCGTCGTAACGGTCGTCATGACCTCGGTGATAGCTTCGATGTTTGTGATGGCAAAACTTATACAAAAGGCAACAAGGTAGCAACAACAGACCATACACATGATTATCCATATCAGTCTTCTCTCGTTGCAGCAGAGTATAAAGACGTACCATACATTGATCTGACTGGTCTCACAGCAGAGCTTTACCAAAGCTATGGTGATGCATATTGCACCTCTGCACTCTTTGGTCCTGATGACTCTACACACCCAGCAGCACTCGGTGCGACTCTCATAGCTCGCACATTTGCACAGGGTGTTAAGGCTCTCTATGAGAGTGAGGAATATGCCAAGGCAGAGAACGCTGAGAAGAAGGCTGTACTCAAGGAGCTCTACGACGAACTTGTTCTTTCTAATGATATCTCTTTTAATCCTACCAGTGGCGAACTTGGCGAGGCTTACGTTGGTAAGGCTGCAAAGAAGGAATTTAATATCAGTGCCTTTGGTCTCGCACAGAGTGAAGGTAAGGTAACAATATCTGTTACTGACGGCTTTGAACTTTCCGTAGATGGAAATAACTGGGTAAAGAGCACAGAGGTAAGCTATACTGGTTCTACGCTCATCACATCTGTTTTTGTTCGTGCTATGATTTCTGCTGTAGGCACAACCGCAGGCAAACTCACCGTTGATGACGGCAAGAACCAGAAGTCTCTTGATATCTCTGCTACAGGCAAGAGCCTCGTACAGGGTGATGAAGCTACATGTGAGTGGATAATGAACACCGCTTCTACTACTCCTACATCAGAACTCCTCAATGCTAAGGAGGCAACATACTCCGGTATGGTATTGAATGGCAATCTTGCTACACCTACTTCTCCAGAAGGTCACAGCAAGATGGCTATGTTCACAACTACCGACGGCGCATGGCCTGCTGGTGAGATTGACGAGCAGTCAGGACGCTATGTACAGTTTCAGGTAACAGTTCCAGAAGGAAAGACTCTTTATCTCGACAATATCTCTTACGAAGTAGGCGCTTGGGGTGGAAATGGCATGTGCTACCACGCTTACTATGCAACAAAGTCAGACTTCTCAAACCAGGTATTCATGGATGAGAAGAAGAACATCGCCAATAAGTCAGCAAGCACTGTAGAGAAGGAGTCTAACGCAACTATCGAAGAAGGCGAATCTCTATACATCCGCTTCTATCCTTGGTACAACGGTGCAGCAACAGGTAAGTACCTCGCTATTTCTAACCTCAAGGTTCACGGCATACTGGCTAGCGCTGGTGGCGTAAACATCTCTGGCTCTATAACGCGCGAGTTCGTTGGTGCAAAGGACGAGGCTAAATATACTCCAGAAGAACTCGGCGCAGGTTTCGCTTCTATCAAGACAGAAGTTGGCGCAGACCTTTATGAATCAAGCACAGTGAAATGGACTGGTACAACAGACAACAATAAACTGCTCACTAACTTCCAGACTGCAAACAATATCGTTACAAAGGGTTCTCCTGACGCTAGCAACACCGTAACATTCACATTTACTCCTGCTGACGGTTATACCTTCATGCCTTCAAAGCTTAGTCTTCGTGGTGCAAAGTTCGGTACCAATGGCGGTAAGTGGTACATCACTGTTTCTGCTGGTTCTACATCAGAGACAATCGTTTCAAACGCAGATGTTAACCGCGGTGCCAACAATGTGGCACTCGCAACACTCGGTGGTGACATCCAGAATGTTGTTGCCAATGCTGACGCACCACTCAAGGTCGCTGTAAGCGTATGCTCTTTTGGTACTACAACATCTGGTTCAAAGAACTTCGGTATTGGTGATCTCGTAATCGAAGGTACTATAACAGGCGCTGCTGCTACAGGCACAAAGTATGAAATTACGAAGACTGTATCTCCTGCAGAGGCTGGTACTATTGAGGCAGACCCAGACCAGGAGTCTATCAAGGAAGGTAAGGACGTTACTCTCACGGCAAAGAAGAACTTCGGATATAAGTTCCAGAAGTGGACAGTAAATGGTTCAGACTATTCTACCGACGCTACTACAACCATCAAGATGGATGAGGCAAAGGACGTCGTTGCTGTCTTTGAGACAGTTCCTGTATATACCGTTGACGCTCTCGTGAAGAACGACCTCGACATGCCTATCGGTGCCGTTACACTCACTCCTAACGACCATCAGGGTAAGTACGAGGAAGGTACTGAGGTGACAGTAAAGGCTGAGACTTCTAAGATTCTGAAGTTTATGAACTGGGAGGATAACTCTACCGTAAACCCACGTTCTATCACTGTTGACAAGGACATTACCGTAACAGCGAACTACGAGATTCAAGACTTCATCGCTGTCTTTGACGACTCAAAGAATGGTGATATTTATGCATATCCTTCAACTACAGGCTATCCTTACAACGCAGACTTGTCATGGGACGAAGGACGTAATGCCAAGTGTGCTGTAGTCAAGGTGAGCGATGGTTCACTTCTTTATACCAACGATGGCAAGACTGTGGGCTCTTCTGGTACTCCTGTTGTACGTTATCGTAACGGCGTTGTGCTTGCAGGCATCAATGGTCTCTATCAGAATGGTTACAACACTGCAGACATCGCTTGGCAGTATCAGTTCTCTACCAAGGGCTTCACTTCTGCTAAGTTCGTTGGTGACATGGCAGCAAAGAATATGGCTGATGCAAAATACAAGGCACAGTACTCTCTTGACGGCACTAACTTCACTGACATTACTTCATGGCCTGTTACCGCTAACCTTATCTGCCCTATAGAGTTCGCTCTTCCTGCAGAGGCTGTTGGTCAGGATATGGTTTATGTTCGTATCACTGGTACTGGTGAGTCACAGCTCTCTTCTACTTATTCTTACGAGCCAAATCCTTTCCTCGGTCTTAAATACTACTCTCACTCAGAGTCAGGTGTAGGTAATGTCTTCATCCTCGGTGAGGCAGAGACAGTAGCTGATGAGATTGCTCCTAAGCTCTCATCTACAATCCCTGTTGCTAATGCTACCGGCATCCCAGCGTCTGGTAATATTGTAATCACATTCGACGAGAAGATTCAGCTCTCTAACAAGGTTAACGGTTTCGCTACACTCAACGGTGAGAAGCTCAATCCTGTTACTTCAGCTAAGTCTGTTAGCTTCCAGTACGTGAACCTCGAGTACGGCAAGACATACACATTCTCTATGCCTGCTGGTTTCGTAGAGGATAAGTCTGGCAATGCTGCTGACGCAGTAGAGCTCACATTCACTATCATGGAGCGCATTAAGCCAACAGCACGTATCTTCGACGCTGTTGTTGACAAGACTCTTGACCTCAAGTACGGCGAGAGCATCGCTGCTACAGAGACAATGCCTAAGCAGTGCCGTTACATCCAGGATGCTATCAACGATGCTCCTGAAGCTAGTACAAAGCCATACCTTATATATATTAAGGAGGGTTACTACGATGACGCTAACCCATACTTCAACGATAGCTATGGTCAGTGCTACGACCTTACAAAGCCTGACGGCAAGGGTGCCTATGAGGTTATCAACAACTCTGTAAACGGTAACGGTACAATGAAGGATGGTGGCAAGCGCGTTGACGATTGCAAACTCATCTTCATCAACAAGCCTAACGTTCACCTCATCGGTCAGGCTACCGACAAGGTAACTATCGCAACAGACCGTATGGATGGTGGTGATGCTTCACGTCCAGAGAAGGTATGGTACCACGTAAATGCTGGTGCTGCCGTAGAGATTCAGAAGGGTGCTGATGACGCTCTGCTCTCTACTCTCACTATCGACAACGAGAACTGGACAAAGGACAAGAAGGCTGGTCCACAGGCACTCTGTCTTAACACTGATGCAGACCGTTGCGTTTACAACGAGCTCAACATACAGTCTTATCAGGATGACTACAAGTGCGCTGGCACATACAACCGTGCTTTCTGGTTCAAGAGCCGCTTCGAGGGTTCTGTTGACTACATCTACGGTGACTGCGACGTATGGTTTGAGGAATGTATCCAGGACATCAACCGCGACAAGGGTGGTTACATCGTAGCACCTTCTCATCCACTTGAGACACGTTGGGGTTATGTATTCAACAACAACACTATCAAGTCTTCGCTCTATGGTTCAGACTGTCAGGTATGGCTCGGCCGTCCATGGCACAACATGCCTAAGACTGTCTTCATGAACACTAAGGTCGAGGTTAAGACATACGATGGTTACTGGGCTGAGAACATGGGTGGTCTGCCAGCTATCTGGGCTGTCAAGAACCTCACCGACAAGAACGGTATTGCTCTCTCTGAGGAGTCTCGCTCTTCTTACTACGCTGACCAGCCTGACGGACATTTCCCAGAAGGCACATACACTTCTAAGGTAGATCTCGGCACAGGTAAGTTCCGTTACACCAACGCTAACACCAAGAACTCTCTCACCGACGAAGAGTTTGCACAGTACACTGTTCAGAACGTTCTCGCTGGCGACAAGTCAACAAACCCTTCTGGTTACTGGAATCCTCTCACACAGGTTGAGAAGACTGCTACACCAGCAGTAACAGTAAACGGCAACATCGCTCAGTGGACTGCTGACGAGTACGCTATCTGCTACGTTGTGACAGTAAACGGCAAGCCTTCTGCATTCGTTACTGATGCACAGTATGTCGGTGAAGAGGGCGATAAGGTTACAGTTCAGTCTGTAAACGAGAATGGTATCCTCTCTGCTATGTCAACAGAGGTTACTCTTGAAGCTGCTACAGCAGTAATCGCTGTTCCAACTTCTGCTACAAATGCCAATGCTAACGGCGGTATCTATACCATCGATGGCAAGAAGGTAATCAGCAAGGTAAAGGGTAATATCTACGTTGAAGATGGTCAGAAGATAGCTTACTAAGCAAGTTGCAAACTTGCACAACTAATATTAAATAATTATAAAAGGTGGCATTCAGATTGCTGAATGTCACCTTTTTTTTGTACCTTTGCGGTCAACATACTAAAAAATACCAATAACAAAACTGCATTTATGCGCAAAATACTATATATACTACTCCTTTTAACAATAGCAACAAGTACCTTTTCAAAGGAAGAATTTAGTCCTTTGGAACAGCAGCAGATAAGTATCTCCACCCCAGGATTGTTCTCACATTCTAATGCCTTTCAGGTAGATTTCTCGCAATTGCCTGCCACATCCTATTCTTTTCCTTTACCCGTTGGTAAAGCCACGGCGACATCTGGCAATGAAGTAGAGATAGAAACAAAGAAGGGCGATGCCGTAAAGGCAATGTTTGACGGTACGGTACGTCTGTCACGAAACAATCCACCTTACGGAAATGTTATAGTAATACGTCACAATAACGGCCTTGAGACAGTCTATGCCCTCAATGCCCAGAACATGGTGAAGAGTGGCGACAGGGTAAAGGCTGGTCAGACCATTGCCATTGTTGGCGGACAGGTAGGCAGAGTATATTGTCTTTTCAGCATTATGGTTGACGGTCGCCGTATAAATCCAAGCACTATCCTTAATGTAGGTTCACACAATCTGCACAAGCAGGTAGTGACGATACGCAAAGTCGGCAACAGGATAGAGGTTAAGACGCAGCGCAATACCACCGCTAAGGAAGGAAAGCAGGAACCTGTTGGTATGAGTATGGACACCAACGATCCTTTTCAGGGCAATGCCACATATCGTTTGAACCTCGACGCCATAAAGCCAAGCGCATGGCACTATCCTCTTGAGAATGCTCATGTGATAAGCGGATATGGAGGCAAGCGCAAACATTCTGGTGTGGATATAAAGAATGGTCCCGGCACAAACGTTTATGCAGCCTTTGACGGTCAGGTAATACAGTCTGGAGTATTCTCTGGCTACGGTAAATGCATCACCATACGTCATGCCAATGGCCTTGAGACACGCTACAGTCACAACTCAAAGAACTTCGTTGTGGTAGGTGAGAAAGTCAAGGCAGGACAAGTGATAGGCATCGTGGGACGTACAGGTCGTGCTACGACAGAGCACGTTCATTTTGAAACACGCATCGCAGGCAGAGCCTTCGACCCTTCTTATGTCTTTGATCACAGCAGAAATAGATTACAGACGGGCACGCTGCAGTTTAAGAAGAACGGTGGCGTCGTAAGACTTGCCAAATAACAGTAACGATATATCAAAACAAACTAATATGAAAAAACTTTTTGTATTTCTCTTGGCAACAATGATGATTGCTTGTCAAAGTGAGAAGAAAACAGATGCAGTAAATCAAGTAGATATGCGTATTGATTCATTGCAGCGTATCATTGACCAGAAGGATAACGAGTTGAATGATGTCATGTCAACATTCAACGAGATACAGGAAGGCTTCCGCCTTATTGAGGCAGCAGAGCGTCAGGTGACAATTGTAAAGGATGGCGAGGCAACGGATAAGTCAGAGCAGATACGCCAGAGCATCCGTAGCATACAGCAGCGCATGCAGCACAACCGTGACCTCATAGCACGCTTGCAGCAGCAGGTTCGCGAAGGCAGCACACGCTCTGAGGAACTGCGTCGCACCATAGAGAACTTCACAAAGGAGTTGGAGTCAAAGAATAATGAATTGTTGCAGTTGCGTGCCGAACTGGAAGAGAAGGATATCCATATCGCGGAGCTTGACAAGACCGTTGGCGAACTGAACACCAACGTGCAGAGTCTGCGTGAGGAGTCTGCACAAAAGACCGAAACGATAAACGATCAGGACAAGCAACTCCATACCGCGTGGTATGTCTTTGGCACAAAGAAGGAACTGCAGGAGCAGAATATCTATCAGAAGGGTAAGGTGCTTCAGGGCAACTTCAACAAGAACTACTTCACGAAGGTTGATATCCGCGTTGACAAGGAGATAAAGCTCTACAGCAAGTCTGCCGAACTCCTTACCTCACACCCTTCAGGTTCATACACACTCCAGCCTGATGCACAGAAGCAGTACGTGCTTCGCATAACAAATCCGCAGCAGTTCTGGAGCACAAGCAAGTATCTCGTTGTGCTTATAAAGTAACCGTGTAACCAATGTAACCAATGTAACCAATGTAACCGATGTAACTGGTGACACTATCCGGAACAGTAAAAAAAGGTTACTCAAAGTAGAATGAGAGGCTGATAATCTTGCTTCTCGCTTTATTCACAGACTTAGTATAAGGTAACATCGCGTCGTCGTTCATAACGTCGGCGCGTTTGTTATTCAGGCAGTTTGTCAGTCCGAGCATGAATTTCAGCTCTGGTCTCAGTTTGAAGTAAGGCATGTAGAAGTCACATCCTATACCAAACTCAAGATAAGCATCTGCCGTCTTCATCTGCAGGTATTCGTTTGATGGTGTAGAGACATTGAACATTGGCGCAATGCCTAACATCATATACGGGCGATGGTTGTTATGTCGCTTAGCGGCATATATCAGGTCGAAGTTTGCGCCTACGAGAACAGAGCGCAGTGACTGCACCTCAGTAAGCGGTTCGCCTGGTGTCTTTTCCTTATTGAAGTTATAGAATGTCAGATTCCTTGTGCCGAAATACAGCTGTGGCGCAGTGCGGAAAGCGAAGTATTCGTTGATGCGGAACTCTGCCAATACACCTACGTTGAAGCCAATGTCCCAACCCGTCTGGTCGCACGTCACCAACGATTCCTGTTGCGTGCCGTCAGACAATGTCAGCACTTGAGGTCCTACATTGTTGAACTTCATGTCCTGCATGCTCATGCCCACTACCACACCGAAGTGAACAGGGCGTAAATCAGTGTAAGGTCTGTTCTGCACCACCTCATTGCGCTGAGCGCTGGCAGAACATACAAATGCTATGATATATATAAATAAGGTGTATATCTTTTTCATGATTATAGAACGTCTTACGTACTTAAAAATTGTATTCTTTACGTTAAAAAAGAGATAAAAATAAAGTTTTTTGAAAAAAAATACCCATTTTTAGGTATAATTAAAAAAAAGTTATTACCTTTGCATTATGAAAGTAGGGGAGAGCCCTATAGAGAATAATAGACATTAATTATAAACTTTAAAACATTACAACTATGGCTTACGTAATTAGCAACGACTGTATCGCTTGTGGTACATGTATCGACGAGTGTCCATCAGAGGCAATCTCTGCAGGTGACATCTACACAATCAACGCTGACGCTTGCACAGAGTGCGGTACATGCGCTGACGTTTGTCCTAACGAGGCTATCAGCCTTGGTTAATCCACAGGGACTTAAGTCGCAAAAAGAAACAAAAGCTGCGGAATGTTTTGCATTCTGCAGTTTTTTTTGTACCTTTGCGCCCCGAATGAGAATTTCTCTCATTAATTTTATTAATTCATTAATTACAAAATGCAAAAGACAACTTTTGACTTGCGTGGCAAGGCAATGCGCTTTACACAGTTCTCGCATAAGGGTTATGCCCTTTTTGCGTGTGTAGGACGTGTTGTTGTCATTGGCACTCTTAGCGTCGCTACTCTGCAGAATGCAAAGGCAGAGAGCATCAGCGTACGTCCAGAGACAGCTGCTGACAGCCTTCAGCGCAAGGAACTGAAACTCGACGAGGTCGTAGTATCAGGTTCGCGTGCCCCTCTGACACAGAGCGAGGCAGCAAAGATTGTCACTGTCATCACCCGCGATGATATTGCGCGTGCGGCAGTGTCGAGTGTAAACGATCTATTGAAGACAGCTATCGGCGTCGATGTCCGTCAGCGCGGTAGCTATGGTGTACAGACGGACATCTCCGTGAGAGGCGGTAACTTTGACCAGATTACCATTCTTCTTAATGGTATTCCCATTTCCTCTCCCCACACAGGACATTTATCGGCAGACTTCCCCTTGACGGCAGATGACATCGAGCGTATCGAAGTGCTCGAAGGACCATCAGCGCGTGTTTACGGCACACAGGCATTCAATGGCGTAATAAATATTGTTACGCGCACACAGCCAAAGTCCTCTGACAAGAAGACCGATGTCCATGCCTACGCCAATTTCTCCGGCGGCTCTTACGGATACTTCAATGCCAGTGGTGGCGTCATGGTATCGCCATCCCACATGCAGCATCATGTCAGCGGAGGCTACAGCCGTTCCGAGGGCGCAACGCAGAACAGCGATTTCCGTTCCTCACGAGTGTTCTACCAGGGCAGTTACACCTCACGCAATGTTGACGTCACCGCACAGGTAGGCTACAGTTACAAGCCTTACGGTGCCAATACCTTCTATGGTGCCAGCAGCCGTGACCAGTGGGAGAGCAACGAACGTCTTATGATGGCGTTGAAGGGCGACATCACCATCGGCAAGGTCCACCTTCTTCCGCAAGTCTATTGGAACAGATGGTACGACCATTATCAGTGGCATCGTGGCGTCACACCTGGTGGCGAGAACTACCACAAGGTTGATGCCGTTGGCGGTTCCATCAATTCATGGATACAGACACGTCTCGGCAAGACCTCACTTGGAGCCGAAGTGCGCAGCGAAGGAATATGGTCCACCAACCTCGGGGAGAAACTTGCAGCCGATGAGTATCGCACTGTTGGCGGTGTCGGTTCCAGTGCATTGCGTCAATACACCAACCACGATCGTCGCACCAACGTGTCCGCCTTCCTTGAGCATAACATCCTCCTGCGTCAGTGGACCATCTCGCTCGGTGTACTGGGCAACTACAACAGCGGTCTCGATTCAAAGATGCGCTTCTATCCTGGCGTTGACGTAGCATACCGTCCTAACGACAACTGGAAACTCTTCGCCTCATGGAACATGGCTCTCCGCATGCCAACCTTCACCGACCTCTACTACAGCGGCAAGGGAATAGAAGGCAATAGCGACCTGAAGCCAGAGAAAGCCTCTGATGTTCAGATAGGTATGCAGTACCGTCAGCGTTGCTGGACCGCCGATGTACAGGTGTTCTACAGTCACAAGACCGACATGATAGACTGGGTGACATACTACACCACCGACGCTAACGGCGCAAAGACAACGGACAATATCTTCCACTCCGTAAACTTCCAGATGGACAACGTGGGCGCTGAGACAAACCTCTCGTTCCTTCCTCGCGAGGTCTTCGGCGAACGCTTCCCTGTAAGACGCATCGCCGTGAGCTATGCCTACCTCTCCGAGAAGTCAAAGTACGGCGTAGAAGTAAAGCAGAGCAAATACGCTATGGACTACCTTCGTCATAAGGTAGTCATCAGTGCCGACAGCCGTCTCTACAAGAAACTCAACCTTTCGCTCTCATGGCATTGGCAGGAGCGCACTGGCGACGGCAATGCACCATACGGACTCCTTGACGGTCGTATAGCATGGGATGCCAAGCACATGTCCGTGTATGTCTCTGCCACAAACCTTTTGAGCAAGAAATACTACGACTACATCTCCATCGAGCAGCCAAAGCGTTGCATTGAGGCGGGAGTCAAATTCCGCTTGTAAGATTTGATAATATCTCATTTTAGAGATAAATACGTAATAACAATATTCAAAAAATCCGTAATGGCACTTGCTGTTACGGATTTTTTATGTAACTTTGCTCAAAATTGAAAAAGGCTATGAATAAAATTACTACAATACTTCTTGCCCTTTTGGGCGTTGCGATGACATCCTTTGCAGAGACAAAGGTAGTACAGGACTTTGAAAGTTACGAGGTAGGAGCCACATGGACCATGTGGAACAGATATGGTGGTACGGTACAATCCACTGCCGTTGTGGCTGTTGACCCACAGAACCCCAACAACAAAGTCCTCAAGGTGACAGTCAACAACTGGAACGAGTTCCCACAGTTCGTTACTGGCGTGGCAAACAAAGGACCAAAGCTCACGGCGAAGTACGATCGTGTGAGCTTCTGCTTTATGCGCCCCGACGAAGACGTCAACGACTACAAGCAGATGCACGTCTTATACGGCAGCGACGTGCAGTATGACAGCGACGGCGGCTACCCCTATCAGGGCGACAAGAACGTATGGCAGAAGCGCACCTATGCCTTCACCAATGTTCCTGCCACCAGCACCGCCACATCAGTGCGTCTCGGCATCCACTGCGACAAATCCGTCTATTACCTTGACGACGTGATGCTCTACAGCAGCGACGAGACACCGTCAGAATGCTTCGAGCACATGCTCTCCTATGAGTCACAGGAACTGAACATCTGCACCAAGAATACCGCAAACACCTATGCCGTATATACCACGCCGACCGCCATTCCTGAAGGTACGAAGCTGGACATCTACACCTCACGCTACACCGACCTCTATGCACCGTTCTACGGTTCTGGCACAATGAATATCTATTCTGGCGGCGAGAGAACATGGCTCGGCGAGCATAACGGAAGGAAATATGCCGACTGGTCCAAATTCACTGGCGATGTGCATATCTACAAATACAACAAAGTCGAAGCATCAGCAGGCTTCTACGGACTCATCTTCGGACACAACGGCAAGACCTTCATACCGGAAGACGTTCAGGGAAGCATAAATGAAGGCAAGGCATGCAACGCACTTGCAGGCAACAGAGTCTTCCTTCACGATGGTGCAGCGATGGCATTTGAAAGCGGTACCCGCGCTGCCGTATTCGGAGAACTCAACACCGACGCTGGAAGCCGCATGTACGGATACTACAAGAACAACACCGGACAGGGCTCCTATTATATCGTTGGACTCTCAAACACCGATGCGACGCTTGCCGGCACCATCAAAGGCATGGACAACGGCACCGGTAGTGCTATAGGACTCATAAAGCTCGGCACGGGAACATACACCGTAACCGCCAACGACAACATCATCTCCGCCGGCATACGCATCTATGAAGGCCGCGTTAACGTGTCCAACGACGTCGTTAAGGCACAGACATCAAAGCTCTCCGGCGGTACTGGCGTGGCAGCATCCGGCAAGGCATCAGCATATATCTACGGCAAGGGCATCCTTGGTGGCACCGGCAACATAGCATCAACGGTAGATAACTACGGCGTCATAGCCCCGGGCGATGACAATCCTGGCACGCTGTACGTCAAGAACTTCGCCTCTGCCACATCATCGGCAAAGGTCGTCATGCACCCAAAGTCCGTGCTGCGCTTCAAGCTTCGCAGCGCCGAAGACTACTCCCAGCTCATCGTTGCCAACGGCATAGAGCGCTCTGTCCGCACCGCCGACTTTGACGAGTCGGAGGAAATGCCTGTCGTAAGAATAGAACTCACCGACGACTGTGAGATAAATGCCGGTGACCAGTTCGTAGTCCTCACCGCAGCCAACCGCGTTGACGCCGACAACTGGTACTGGCGCATCAAGTACCCATCACGCTTCACATGGCGTTCCGATGAGATACGCAACACCGACGGCACCTACTCCCTCCGTCTCACCGTGACATCCCTCGACGATGATCCTGCCAATGCCGGCAATGACGACGAAGAAGACATCAAGGAAGAGACCATCACCGACGAAGTGACAGACGTTACCTTCGGACCTGATGGCGACACGCACACACTGCGTTACTATGCCGACCAGAAAGGCATGCGCATCGGTGTTGCCGTACCTACATACAGCATTCCGCTCGACAACTACGGCGACAACCGCACAAAGGCGATAAAAGACGAGTTCAACATGGTCGTCAACGAAAACGAACTCAAGTGGGACTCCTGCGAACCATCCCAGAACAACTTCAACTACGGCGGTGGCGATGCCCTCCTCGCCTTTGCCCAGAACAACAACATGTATATGCGCGGTCACACCCTCGCATGGCACAGTCAGGTAGCATCATGGGTATCATCCGACGGCAAGAAGAACGATAAGGGATGGACCAAGCGCCAACTCCTCGACATACTGAAGAACCACATCATGAATGTTGTGGGACATTACAAAGGCCGCATCAAAGAGTGGGACGTCGTCAACGAATGTCTTGACGACGACCAGAGTATCGTGCGCACCAATCCTAACGGCTACACCCTGCGCCGACAGTCCGTATGGACCACCGTCATAGGCGAAGAATTCATCGACTCCGCCTTCGTCTGGGCACACCAGGCAGACCCTGACGCCAAGCTCTATCTCAACGACTACGGACAGGAAGTGAAAGGCTCTGCCAAGACAGAAGCATTCTACAACCTTGCCAAGCGACTCGTCAAGGATGGCAGACCGATAGACGGCGTAGGCTTCCAGACACACCTCGATGCAGCCGCCTTTGACGCAACAAAGATAGGCACCAACATAGCACGCTATGCACCACTGGGACTGGAATGCACCATAACAGAACTGGACCTCGGCGTGACACTCAACAACGACGATTTCCGTCAGAAGCAAGCACGCGACTATTACCGTGTCGTTCGCGAGGCAATGGCGCAGCCACACTGTCGTTCCGTACTCATCTGGGGACTCTACGACGCCCTCTCATGGCGCAGCAGCAGTCCGTTGCCATGGGACTACAATATGAACAAGAAACCCGCCTATTACGCCGTGCGTCAAGCCCTTGCAGGAGCAACGGCAGGCTGCGGTTACGACAAGGGCGACGTCAACCATGACGGCATGCTAACCGTTGCCGATGCCAATGCCATAGCCAACCACGTCCTCGGTCTCCCCTCAACAATAGACTTCTGCGCCGACTGTGCCGACGCCGATAATAACGGCACCATCAACATAGCCGACGCAAA
>JAGHTW010000011.1 GCA_018065145.1 Candidatus Prevotella equi | reverse complement strand
CAGAAAGGACATGTTCATAAAGAATGTGTGTGAATGAGACTTAAATTGGCATACGAAAAGCGTTCTTAAAGTCAATGATATTTTATGATAGATGTGAATAGGCGATTTTTCAAAATCACGCATAAATCACGCATAGAATAGAGGTTGCAAACCGTTAAAATATGTTACATTATTGATTTTTAAGAGAGATAGCGGGGTGTAGCGCAGTTGGTAGCGTACAAAAAGGTGAGATTTCATAATCTCGTCTTTTTTGTTATAGACTCATTTTCAGGAATTTAGCAAAAACGAAAAATCATAGAATTTCAATGATTTTCAAAAATGTTCCACCAATGTTCCACACAGAATTTTGTGTAGTCATTTATAGTCCCTTAATTAATCAATGTGTCAATAATCAGAACAGAAAATTCTCAAATGACAGGTAGATTCTATTCTATGCATGCAATCTCTGCATGCAATTATGTGTATCTCCTAACAAAATGCTATAAAAAATGCTTAAAATACTGCATGAAACAGCCATTTTTCAATAAAAACCGATTTTCACCTCTTTATTTTTGCGTGTGTAAAAGAAAAATATTACCTTTGCAATTAAATTGGTATAATATGCCCTTTTTGAAGGGACAATTAACGTTTTGCTCTTAAGTTGGAATAAACATAGATATGAAAAAGAATCAATCCGGAATTTGGATTCAACAAAGGACTTAAGGTAATATAAAAAGGAAGTTATATGCCATTATGGACAAACAAAATACGATAAATAAAAACAAACAACAGCTTGTGGATAACTTCTATCAAAGACTGATAGAAGTGTATAACTATTCCTCTACTCAATTGGATAAAGGGGTAAAGGTTTCAAATACTGCTGTTGCTGATATTGCTATTTGGCGTAGTGAAACAGATAAACTAAAATGCCAGACACCAGATATCTATGTATTAATAGATTGTCGTGCAGAACATATCCGAATAAAGGCAGAAGAGTACTTCGAGCAATATAAACAGGCCGCACTCAATGATGCGGTATTCTATGTTGCGCATAACCTGAAGGAGACCAAGGTGTTCTATATTGACAATAATGCAAGACCCTTCAAAATTGAGCGTATCAGTGATTTCCCTTCAGCAACAGATATTGCGACAAAAGACAATTTATCCAAATTTGTGGATAGAGTACGCTCATATTCGAAGGATCAGTTCCTGAAGACTTTGAGCCGTTGCCATAACATCATCCGCAATGTAGATAAACTCTCGCCCGAAGCAGCCTTTGACGAAATAAGCAAAATCCTTTTTATCAAGATGCTTTATGAGCGTGATGCAAAGGAGGAATTGGTATATACTAAAGAAAAATTCATAAGAGACGAAGTGGCATATAAGGACGCATCTTACATACAACACCTTTTTGACGGCGTTAAGGAAACGTATGCAAGTGACGGTCTGTTTGATTCAGAGGATAAAATCCGAATCAGAAGAGAGAGTTTCCTGATGATTCTTGAGGAGCTTGGCAATGTCGAATTGTACGATACCTCGGATGACATCAAAGGTATCGCCTTTGAATTATTCTTAGGTAAGACCTTCAGAGGTGAACTAGGTCAGTTCTTTACTCCAAGAACCGTAGTGAACTACATGGTTGATGTGTTGGGCGTGAAAGAAGGTGACAGGGTATGCGATCCATGCTGTGGCAGTGGAGGCTTCCTCATAAAAGCTTTCGAACATGTGCAAAATCAGATAGACCAAGATATTCATCAGCAGATTAGCAACCTGATGTCTGATAAGTCAATCTCTGATAAGGATCGAGATAACAGAGTACAACTCTTGCTATCTGATTGTGACAAAAACCAAAAGGGAAGCAGATATCATCGACTTTGTCATGACTATTTCTTCGGTGTTGATGCAAACGCCCGTATGGCTCGCACGTCAAAGATGAATATGATAATGCACGGTGATGGTCATGTGGGCGTGTATCTGCATGATGGCCTGCTGAACGTTGGCGGTGTTTATAACAATCGTTTTGACATCGTGCTGATAAACCCTCCATTCGGTGCTCATGTTGAGAAAGACATGCGCATAACAGACTCTGATGTTCCGAACGACAGAGATTATAATCGTTTCATGAATCTGTTTGGTTGTGAATATGAACAGAATGTATATCAGCCGTTAAAGGACTATGCTGCGAAAACGTACAAGAATGGTGTAAGAGGTATGCGCATCCTCGATCTCTACAACATCAAAAACAACAGTACGGAGATTCTATTCATTGAGCGTTGCATCAATCTTTTGAAACCTGGTGCAAGAGCTGGTATTGTACTCCCAGAAGGTGTGTTGGATAATCCTGCTCTTGAAAAGGTGAGAAACTTCATAGAGAAACATGCCAGAATCCTTAACATTACCTCAATACCAGCAGACGTATTCCTTTCATCGGGAGCTAATATCAAGCCAAGTCTCGTGTTCATTCAAAAGTTCAGGGAGAATGAAGTCCCTGAGTCGGACTATCTGTTGAGCGTAACAAAGGTTAATGATGCAGGTATATCATCGATAGGTTTACCGTCTCAGAACGAGGAATTGCCTGTAGCTGCCAATGAGGTGCGTTCATGGTTGACAGACAATGTTCATGGTGAGATGAAGTACACCCGTGTAATCCGTAGATCAGAGCTGACCAACTGGAGTGTAAAATCAGTATTTAATGTAGCAAGAGTGGAGTTCAATCCACAATATCCGGTGGTTAAACTTGGTGATATTATGACCCAAAGCAAGGAACAGATATTGATTCAATCAGATGTTGAATATACCCGATTGACTGTTAAGTTATTCAACAAGGGTATTGTTGTTCGCGATGTTGTTCTTGGCAAATCGATAGGCACAAAGAAGCAGACTGTTGTTCATGCAGGACAATTCGTTATATCAAAGATTGACGGTAAGAGCGCAGCATTTGGTATTATTGGAAACAGTCTGGATGGCTCCATAGTTACACCAGATTTCATGGTATATGATGTTAATACCATCAAAGTTCTACCTGAGTATATTGAACTTGTACTGCAAAATGAAGCAATCTTAGCACAATTCGCAAACTCAAGTAGTGGCACAACAGGTCGCAGGAGATTATCTCAAAAGGTTTTCGAAAATGCAAGAATCGCATTGCCTGCTATAGACGTGCAATATCAGTTAGTAAACAAAATTCTGGAGATTCGGGAAGCACAAAAGCAACTTGAAAAGGATATGTGTGATACCATCTCTCTCTTTAATAAAAATATTTTCAAATAACATGAAACTGCTGGCATTTAAGATAACATCGGACTTTCGCAACCTCAACGGATTAAATTTACAGTTTGACGAAGCCAATGATACTTACGTGCTTATTGGTAACAATGGCACGGGTAAGACCAATATACTTGAGGCTTTAAGCTGCGTGTTTTCTACACTTCTTAGTCACAAGAGCGATTTCCTCTTTGACTTCGTTCTACGATACAAGATGGAAGATTCTGTGTGCAGAGTGAAGTATGTGTCAGCTACGAATACCATTTCATACGAAGTAAATGGCATAGCCGTTAATGAGGCAGAGTTTATATTTCCTAATCGTGTTGTATGTAACTACAGTGGCGAGGATGATCGCATGTGGACCGCATATTATAAAAAACATTATGATGATTATATGTCAAGCATTCGCTCTGCTGACGCTTTTGAGAATCTCAGAATGGTTTATATCGACAAGTCCTTGTGGAAGTATATCTTGCTATGCATGCTTTCCGCACGAGATATAAATCTGGCTTATAACAAGTTCCTCACTGAAAAATTGAACATAGGGCATGACGGTATAGACAGAATTGAGATAGACATCAACAAAGATAAGTTCTCAAAATGGAAGAAAGAGAACCAGATTACGGTATTCATCAAGCAACTCATAGCTCGCATCAACCCAGATGGTATTCTTTCATCAACGGATGTAAATGACTTCAATCCTAATGATGATGACGCAAAAGACCTTTTTAACAAATATGTTGGTGCAGCACAGGTTATCAATGATATCCAAATCTTCTACAACCAAGGAATTGAGGCAAATTATCTCAGTGAGGGAGAGAAGAAAATGATGGTTATACTGTTCATACTGGAATCAATTGCAGATGAACGCACATTGGTGTTAATGGATGAACCAGATAGCCATATCCACATATCACGAAAAGCAGAGTTGAATACGATGTTCAAACACATGGAACATCGTAGTAACATTATCACGTCTCATTCCCCAACCTTGACGGCAACATTTGAGAATGAAGCAAAGGGCTCCGTCATAATGCTCGACAGAAAAGATGATGGAAAAATAAAAGTAATTGATCGTGATATTGTTAATCTCGTTGAAAAACTTACAGATGGAATCTGGTCATCACAGAAACAGAATCTTTTCTTAGCCTCTCATGATGATATACTGATTGTTGAGGGACCAACCGATGAGACATTTATCCGTGCAGCATTGAAGCATTTCCAGTTGCATGGTGAATATAATGACCTGTCGTTTGAGTTTATTCCATGTGGTGGTGCTTCTAATGTCAAAGCATTTGCCCAAAAGTTTAATCCGAAGGAAGGACAGACGGTTATGGCTTTCTTTGACGGTGATAAAGCAGGTCAGGACAATATGAATATTGTAGTCCAATGTACTTTGGGTAAAGGAAAGAAGTGGGATACATCTAACTTCGGGAAAGCCCGGAAGAATAGAAATACTTGGTTCTCTTTTTATCCACCTTATCCACGACGGAGAGATAAGAACAACTTCAATGTGGAGGACTATTTTACGTGTGCTCTGTTCCGCAAGTATATCATGTCTTTCAGTTCTCTCGACACTATAAAAGGAAAGGAAGGTCTAAAAAGCAAGCTTGACAAGGACTGTCGGGACGGAAGGATACCGCAGAAATATTTCGATAAGTTCAGGACGCTCTTTGATCACATTCGTGCAATTAAACAAGCTAACGTGAATGGCCTTATAGAGATATAGTTTTATTGTGTTCCTTTTTCTTGCAATCACAACCATGATTTACCACTACACCTCAATATCTGCATTTGAGAGCATCCTGCAAGAAGCATATTCCAAGGCACAGATGTGCTTTTGGGCGACAAGGTATGACTGCTTTGCAGATACAGAAGAGTTCAAATTAGGAGTAGAGGCTATACGGAGGTTGCTACCGGAAGTCGAGAAGGACATGCAGTCTAACCGTCAGATTGCATCTTTGTTTGACTGGAATGTAATTAAAGGTAATAAGAATCTCGCTTACCCTTATATCATTTCTTTTACCTCACGTCCTGATAATGACTACATGTGGCATGAGTATGCCGGATTGGATGGGGTGGCAATGGAAATTGATAATTCCGTATGTGTATCTATTCCCGATACTCCATTGTTTAGGCTTGTTCCATGCATATATATTGATGGAAATTCGGATGGCCAGCTTATAGAAATGCTTCGGCAGGAATACACGGAGATCGGTTATAGAGTTCTTTGCGGTCCACAAAAAGAACAGGCTTTTGCTATACTGAAGAAGTTTCCTCAATTGTTTGTGAAAATTATTGCAACGGGTATGCTGTCTGTTACAGCTCCTCGTATAAAAGGAGCAAGAGGTTTTTGCATGGAGGAAGAGACTCGTGCAATCATACCATTACCAATTTCAGACTACAACACTTTGATAGAAGATTGTGGTAATACTATTTCTAGTTTAGGACTAAATCCTTCGGAATTAAGGAAACTAGTTGCCAACGAACGTTCTCGTCAACGAGATAATGGCACGAAAACATATTATAGAGAAATGCATTTCCCTATCCATCTATTAAAAGGCGTGTATGTCAGGAATAATGATAGAAAAATACAAGTAGAGTCATTCCTTAGCAATCTGGGCATTGTTGTTCCTGTGAAACTTATATAACACCTTGTTGTACACTATCTCAAGTAATCACTGCGTCATACACATTATATTGACATTGTTATCACAAATATAGAGATTTGCTGTATAATTTTCGTTAAATAACACCGCAAATTATTAAAACAATATCGAATTCTTGGAGCATTGAAAAAAAGTTTGTACCTTTGCATCGCTTTACGAGACGTGTCCGCTCTGAAGGATGCAAGAAGAAGGGTCGATTCAGCTCTTCATCAGGGATGGTAAAGCCTAGAACTCAACCCTGATGTAACTGTAAAAGGCAGCCTGCGGAGAGTGACCAGCCGACCTCCCACTCCCACCATAGCAGCAAGGTACTGCCGAA
>JAGHTW010000123.1 GCA_018065145.1 Candidatus Prevotella equi | reverse complement strand
CACCGCCTCTTCTATAGCGGCATTGATGGCAGGAGAATCAAGCGTAGTGCCATCTCCCTTTGCTCCAAAATCCTTTACGTTGTAGTCTGCCATCATTTGCAATGCGCAAACAACAGCGAGTAATGTCATGTACAGTTTTTTCATCATTTATTGATAATAGTTAGGTTGCAATGAAGGGTTGCCTATAGCAAAGGTTAGTCGGTAATCCTACACTTTCGCCATGAATCGCTCTTTGTCCACGATAAATCTCAGGTGTTCACCTTCGCCTATAAGACCTTCTTCATCTTTCGCAGATACCTTGAAACTCAGTTTGCGACCTTCAATAGCAATGAGTTCTGCGGTAGCAGTCACGGTATGTCCAAGACCTGTTGGTTTTATATGCGACGACGAAATCTGCCCACCTACGGTAGAACTCTTCTCGTCGAGTTCATCTGCCACACACATCATGGCGGCATTCTCCATCAGCGCCATCATCATAGGCGTAGCAAAGACTTGAAGGTCGCCGCTACCTACATTACATGCCAAGTGCTTTTCTTCAACAATAAGGCTGCTGGTATATTTCTTTCCTATTTCCATCTGTATTAAAAAACTGTTTACATTATTATAATGATGCAAAAATAATAAGAATTATTGAATTACGCAAGAAAAAGTTCAGAATAATACATTAAAGTGGTATAGTAATCATAAAAACGAGTGATGAAAACAGGCGAAGAAAATTAATTTGTCATTATTTTTCGATTTTTTCTGAGTGTTATTCTATTTTTTGCATAATAATTATTAACTTTGCAGTCGGATATATTACTCTAAATACATCTTTGAAAATATGCCATTGCTTTCTTTCCCCATACTAGGGCGAAGGCAAACAAAATACGTGTTGAGAGAATCCATACACCGATGATACCACGCAGTGGCTCTTCCGCAACTATGTTGACTGTGCCGCATAATGAATTATAAAACATATCATTACCAAACCCTAAAATATCAAAATATATTAGTCTTTGCCACGGCATTGACGCTACGAAACAGAAATAGCAATTAGCAATCACGAGGACGGTGCACGATAGTGCAGCTACCTTACCAACTTTGTATTAAACAATTCACATTTTTAATCACTTAGGGGTAAGCGACGACCGTCCGACATATACATTATAACTTGAACTTTACGTTCTTGTTCTCCTCTCAAGAAACCGCCAATTTCAAAACATGCGAGAACAGGTAAACGGAAGGTTCACGTACCCGTGTGGGACGTGGACTTTTTCGTGCTTGTCCGCATGTAGGCGCTTGGCGGTGCCTTTGAGAGGGATGAAGCGTCGGAAAGTCTTCGTCCCTTCTTTTATTCAAAAAAATAAAATGAAAACAAACAAACTTTGGGGCATCTTGATGATGCTCGTTCTTGTACTTGGTGTGACATTTTCTTTCTCATCTTGCGGTGGCGATGATAGTGATGGAAGTGATACAAATACAAATGTAGAGTGGTATGCTAATCAAAATGATATATCTCAGATTTCTGTAAGTAAGTACAACTTTCAAAACATAGAGAATGCCATTGACAATGAAGAGTTGTTGGGAAAGACGTATGTGTCTAATGGTCGTTACATCTATTATTACGCACAAAGAAGTATGTTCGTATTTGGAGACGGTAGTTTTGGAACAACAGGTACTACTCCTGGACAGAAATTAGGTCGTTTAGAAAATACGGTCAATGGTCACTTGTATGCAATAAGAATAGAAAATTCTAACACTCTTGCAGTATGTCAGTTTTCATTATTTGTTGATGAAGACATGAGTTCATCTTCAAATCGTAAAAAAATTGCAACAGTATTTAATGGTCATATATTTAAGTCAGTTTCAGTTTATTTAAGTGAAAACTACTATACATACATAAAAAGTGACAACAAGATTATTGTTTCAAATGGTGACATATATACAGTAACAAGTAGTGGATTAATTAAAGATGGTTCATCCTCAATTATGAAAAGATTTGATCCTTATGCGTTGTACAATAACAAAAATTAGTGATCATCATTAATACACGTTAGAAGAGAAATCATCCGCAAACATCGGTTCTTCGACGAGTCCTTTTTCAACTCCGAGAGTCTGATGTTTGCGGATGTTCTTTGTGCTCTGCTTAATTAAATCTTCTGAATGTTGTTGTTGATGCACGTGTATGATTAAGCGATAGAATGATAATTTTAATCTTATGCAGAGTTAAATTTGTATAAAAAGAAGGTTTGTTCACAAACTTGTGGTTCACAAACTTGTGAACATGCTGTTTTTTTATTAACTTTGCACCCATTATGAGTAAGGCATTTATCTATGGAAAGATGGTGGAAGGCGATAATTTCACCGACCGCGTAAAAGAGACAAGACGATTGAAAGCAAACTTCGAGGAGGGTATAAACACTATAGTTATCTCACCTCGACGTATAGGCAAGTCATCCTTGATAAAACGCGTCAAGGATAGTATTGACAATCCGATGATTAAGGTCGTTATGATGGATATCTATGACTGTCGTTCAGAATACGACTTCCTGAACAGATTTGCTGCTGTACTGATGAAAGAAGCTGCTGGTAAGATGGAACGTGTTTTGGATACGATTCAGAAGTTCCTGATTCGGGTAGTGCCGAAAGTGTCATATAGTCCCGCTCCATTGATGGACTATAGTATATCATTGGGCATAACGCCACAGAATTATAGCCCGGAAGAGATCCTCGCCCTACCTGAAATTATTGCAAGAGAGCAGGGGGTGCAGATAGTTGTCTGTATAGATGAGTTCCAACAGGTAGGAGAATTTCCTGACAGTATTACGATACAGAAACGCATGCGTGGAGTTTGGCAACGCCAACCGAATGTTTCCTACTGTATGTATGGTAGTAAGAAGCATATGATGACAAAGATTTTCCAAAACAAACGTATGCCGTTCTATCAGTTTGGTGAGATAACATATCTGGACAAGATACCTCGTGAAGATTGGGTGAACTATATTGTCGGTCGATTCTCTACAAAGGGCAAATCCATATCCGATTATTTTGCAGGAAAAATATGCGATGCTGTGGATGGCTATTCATCATACGTGCAGCAGTTGGCATGGGACGTAATGCAAGAAACGGAATCAGAGGTTACAGAAGAAAGTTTCGCAAACGGAATGGAAGCATTGCTCGATCAGAATGCTGGATTGTTTACCAACCAAACCGAGACGCTGACAAGCTACCAGATGAATCTGTTGCGTGCCATTTGTTCCGGCATTCATGATGAATATACATCCAAGGCTGTCACTGATGTTTATAATTTGGGAACAAAGTCGAATATAGTAAGGATAAAGACCAGTCTTGCG
>JAGHTW010000143.1 GCA_018065145.1 Candidatus Prevotella equi | reverse complement strand
ATCCAAGGTCTTTGTTCACCATTTGTCCGTTGTCTAACAATTTTCTTTACTTCGGTGAACACATTATTTATCTCAAGGTTATTTGAATTTAAGGCAGACAGCAATGCCGCTGTAAATGGACTATTCCTGTAATTGTTTCCATCAGCTGCAACATTATTTGCACTAGTAGCAAAAGCGATGAACGTTCCAGAAGGTGCTTCTACGGAAGTTGACAGTCCCTTTGAACCACCCCTATACCATGTTCGGAAAGGATTATCCCGACAGGCATCAATAATTGCTATCTTCATATTTATACCACTTTCGTCCATCTTGTTCAAGATATAATTCAAGCCTATGCATTCTTCTTCGACATCTGCCTCGGACGTCATTTCTGCCTCTGTCGGAATGAGATAGTTTTCTCCTGTTTTCGTTAATTGCATTCCATGACCAGAATAGAAGAACAATCCTGCATCTGCATTAGAAGCAAGAGAACAAAACTCTTCAAGTTTTTTTCTTAGTTCTCGTTTTGTCCTACAGTCTTTTGCCTTAACGATAGTAAAGCCCAATCCTTTCAACTTACTGCCTACATCATCAGCATCGTTAAGAGGATTTACTAATGGACTTTTTGCATATGAGGCATTGCCAACAATCAATGCCACCCTCTTTCCTTGTGCAAACGCATTCGCAGATAAGATAAAAGAAATAAGGAATATAAATATCTTTTTCATTTTTATGTATAATTTATTTGATACCATCCAACAATATGAATCCAGCCCAATAATCAGGAGAATTCCATGCAGTATTGTTCTTGACAGTCTGTTTTGCGAGTTCTAAGGCCTCTGCTTTTGTCTTGCAATCGCCAGAAGTTAAGTTCTTATAAAATTGCGTCATCAGCAACTTGGTTGGTTCGTTTGCAACAGGCCAAAGCGACATTAAAATACTCTTTGCACCAGCCTTCTTAAATCCACGTTGCAATCCAAACACTCCATCACCGCTGATATCTCCCAATCCTGTTTGACACGCTGACAGCGACACGACATCAAGACCACTGAGATCTAACAAAGAAATATCATAAGCGGTAAGCTGCTCATCATTAGCAAAATAAAGTCCACTTCTCATTAGCGATGCGTCCTCTTTGTTTGTTATAATCACATTTGATGAAACTCCCTGTCTCATATTCTCTGCATTGCTTTCGTGATAATATCCATGAGTACTAATATGAACATATTCTTTCTTCTGCTTTGAAAGGTTTACAAATGATTCCTTTGTAGCATTTGATCCTGTATATACTTTAGATGATGCCGCTTCCACATTAGCATTATTAACTACATTAACAATTTCATTTGCCTCTTCTTCTGAGCCTTCCAGCATCGCGAGACTTTTATATTGTATTCCGCCATACGCGACTGTAGCTTCACCCTTTTCATATGAATTATGCAACAATTCTGACGTTGAAGATAATCTGTTTATGGTATATCTCTCTGCCATTGTTTTCTCACCATCCAAAGAAAGGTTTTCTATTGGTGTCTTATGGAAACATCCTGCTAACGAGATATTTATTGTATTTATATCTTCAAGATAAGGTAGCAGATATGACCAAGAAACCTTTGCAGCCGTATCATCATAAAACAAATCATTAAGTTTCTTCTCCACTCTTCTCTTTTCCCCTATCTCAACAAATACAGGATAATTCCATCCCTTGCGTATTATTGATGCGCCATAATGTGCCTTTTCGTCGAATGTCATATATTCTATTAATTCAACGGCTATGCTTTTCTCGTCAAGAACATTCTGTATATCATACCACTTCGCACTTTGATAACAAACAACATCACGATATTCTTTCACAGAAGAAATCAATTCCTTTTCCAACGCAATTGATTGTTCTTTTAGTTTCTTATAGTTCTCACTGTCACTAATTGTATTATTTGTTAATTGCGAATTTATAGTTTTCAACAAGTTCAGTTTGTCTTGTATTGATTTGTCCCCGCTTTTAGAAACGGCTCGTAAAAAACTTGCATCACTATTCAGCAAAAGACTCTTACTATATAATGCAAGATTGTAAACTGTTCCAGCATACTCTGACTGGACGCCAAATGATTTTACAAATTTTCCAGCATTATTAAGATTCTGTCTAAATCGCCTCCAATATTTTTGTCTTGCCTGTGCAGTCAAACTATTCATCTGCATAGACGTTTCCGTCATCAACAAATCAGCTAATTGCTGATAATATTTCTGGGCAAGTTCAATATTACCCATGCCTAAATGAACCTCTGATAACAATTCTAATGATGTGCTTTTTTCCCAAAACAATGCGTATTCATTATTAATACACTCCTTATCAATAAGGTCCATTGTCTTTTGAAAATCACCAGCATAGATATAAAGACAGGCTAATCCTTCAAGAGCATTTGCGACTAATGAACGATTTGTTAAATTGTTTCTTATCTGACTTTCTGCCTCCCGAGCGTATTGAAGCATTTGACTTATGTCCTCATTAAAATAAGCAGCCGTACCTGCCATCTCCAATGCGGTAATAGTATTTATATGTCCATCTCCATATATACGTCTGGTAAACTCGAGCATTTTACCACTATATTCATTCAGCAATTTCTTTAATCCAGACTTTGTCTCCGAAGTTCGTTCTGTCACATCGTTATTTATTATATCCAGTTCCGATACAAGTGATGAAATAATGATATCGTACAATTCAAATTGTGTCACCGGATCCTCTGTATATTTCATCAGTGTTTCTGCAAGACTAAATGCCAATGCATATTCTCCTATTCCTAAATGTACATATACCTTTTCCTTGTAAATATCCAGCAATTCATCCTTTGATTTCAGATTTGTATTAAGACATGAATCCAATATGGCTTCTGACTTATAATATTCTCCTTTTATGTTATATAGGGAAGCAAGTACCTTCTTGTATGATAATAGAATTGGACTATATTCGCCCAATGTTTCCTCTGTATTCTTGATTTGTTTTATAATTGTTTCTATTTTTTTATCTATGTCATTCATCGCCTCATACATACCCATAACATTGTCCAATACCGACATTTGTTCCTCATCACTCATTGTCTTGTACAATGCGTCAGCCTTTTTACATATTGTCATAGCCTTATCAAAATCACCATTCTTAGAATAGGCATACGAAAGGGTTGCAAGACTAACGACATCATCATCTCGCTTTAATTTTTCAAGAAGTTTTACGAGCTCCGCTATTTCATTTGCAGAATTAGGAATGTAACAATAAACAATCCAAGGATTTATTTGCGCAGGAGTAATATTCTTGTTCTTTTTCAATAAATCAACTGCTTTTCTCAAATAGATTAAGGCTTCTGTATAATTCTGTATGTCTGTATAATAAGAGACACATGATTCAATAACAGTTAAATACCAACTATCGTTCTGCTTCGTGAAAGACAACAACTCTTTGAGTATCAAGTCACATTGATTGTACTGTCGTTGTTTTTGAAGATTGTCCAATCTATCTATTAGAAGCTCAGCATAATCCTCTGACTTATCAAGATTATGTTTCCTCATATAATCCTGTATGATCATCATACAAGAATCAGATGCTACTGTTTTTCCTGTCATTTTATAACAAAATGCAAGATTTTTCAGACCTTCATAGTAATCCTTTGTATCTTTGCCATTAGTCAATTCCTCTAACCTTAGCAATTCTTTCTGATACTTTGCTGTTCGCCTCCATTCCTTGTTAGAAAAAGAATTAGACATAGCTATGACCAAAGCATTTTGTTTCCAAAACGTTAGACTATCCTTTGGAAATAATTTATCTGCAACAATCAATGCACGTTCACTGGCTCCAATGGCTTTTGTAGATAATCCTTGTTTATCTGCCCACATAGCATAATATGTTGCACAGATTAAGAAATCAAAGGTATGAAACGCAGGAAATTTATATGTTATTGCCAAACATTTTTCAATATCAGGATAGTCTATTCTTTTGTCACCTGTCATTGCAAAAAAAGCCTGCAATGGTAGCTTACCTATATATTTTGTCGTTGTACTTAAATCACGAGGATTTGCATATAATCTATCATATAACGTATCTGCTATTTCGTAAGGATTAAATGGAAGTTGCATTTGTTTGTCTGCCATTTTTATCAATACACTGAGCGATGAGGAACAATTCTTAACAAATTCTTCATCAGTAACAGTAGGTACATTATTTTGCGCAATTATCGCTTCCGCAGTACCCAATAAGAAAATCAAGTATAGTATGAAAATCCTCTTCATATATTTAATAACTTATTGCTTGTCTCGTGGACGTGTGGTTCTTTTTTATATTCTGTTTTAGATAATCATTCGTAGAACTTTTCTGTTTGTCAAGTTCTGCTACAGTCTGGGACTTTAGTCCTTTCATAAGTTCTTTTGTCACAACCTTTATCTTTACCCCATCTCCCTTTACACGTTTTATGCGCATGGATTGAGTAGCAAGAGTCCACTTTATCACAGCCTTATCACTGAAAGTATCACCCTTGTGCTTTTCCTTTCCACCGATTTCTATTGTCTCTGTACTTAGATATAGTATCTTGTAATCATCTGCATATACAGAAGCAAAAACAAACATTAGCAAAAACAAAATTATATGCCTCATACCTTAATCCTTCTATATGTTAATATGTACTTCAATAACGTGAAATATAAAGATGGAAACAATATGCTATGTATATGTCCTTCGAAGAACAGCAAGATGTCCATCAACGAAATAAGCATAGTGCATCCAAAGAATGTCAAACAAAAATGAAGAAGCCTTGATTTACTGTTTCTTATAAAAGGCAGTGTGCTTGATATAGATCTTCTCATGAAAATTGCACACGAGATAAAAAAGTAAACACAAGCCCATAACAGCTGATGCCACCAATTGACATAATGCTCTCCTCTTTCCAACGCACGCAGAGCCTTATAGAGTATATAAGGTCCAGGTTTCATTCCAATGTACGTATCGTGCATATCTTCGACGAAATTACCAATAACAATAACCTTGTTATTAGACATCTCTTCGAACTCATCACTTAAATCTCCAAGAATATCACGTCCTAATTCATAATACCGTTGATCGCCATTTGCCATAACCTTATCAAAATGGGTACTTGGGAATTTTAAGAACAAACTCTTTTGGCATAGTTTCCCATCACATGTTACAAAACAAAGTCTTTGTTCCATTCCCTTCCCCGTGATATCCTTATATGCATAAAGTGGTACGGATGGCAAACCTGAATTCAGGTATTCGTATCTTTCAAAATTTGTTGCGGTTATAGTCGAATAATAATCTGCGAGTGCTGACTTAGAAGAAGGGAAACCTTTAGGAGTAGTTATGTCTTTATGCGTTGCGACCACCACACGCTTCATTCTTTTTATCTGTTCAAAGACAGCATCATCATCGCTTTGATAATTACAATCCTCAAATCGGACATCAAGAATAAGATACCTATAATTGTCGCTAATCTCAACTCTTTTCAACAGTTCAAGAAGTTTTGACCTATCTGTAATATCAGTCATTCCGAGAGTCTCACCAATAGTATCCCTGTGTTCCGTAAGCTGCTTGTCGTAACACACGTTTATAAAAAGAGCATCATCGAGTTCCTCATCAACCGTTTTGCCACCCAAAACTTCCCAAAGCCATTGAATATGTGAAAACTCTGTAATGTCTTCGCCTGTATATAGGGGTTGATTATTCCATAAATATCCACCGAACATCAATATTATGACATTCACTACAGAGATAGCGATAATTCTTCTCCTTCTATAGTTTAGTAGCAATCGTATTCTTGATAAAAATCTCATTGTTTTAGTTGTTCGGTTTTTACACTATGCGAAATAGTAACAAGGAACCTTAATCATATTGAGATATTCGACTAAGACTTTCCTTTTCCTTGCAATAGATTTAAATTCAAAGCAAATTTATAAAAAAATCTTTAATTACAAAAAATAATGTAAAATAAATAGTACTTTATAGTCAAAATTTAAGTTTAATTATACTTTTAAGCAAGAAAACAAACCCTTCCGCCTCGCCCAGACAAAGCACTTGTCGTGCAAGTACATGGTGAAGACAAATAACAAAATGTCGCAAATCTTGACTTTTTGCTTACATTTTGACTTTATAAAAGTATCGTCCTGAAGATTCAATCTGGAAAATAGAAAACATAAAAAACGCACTTTTTGCTCTTGCAAAGGGTGCGTTTTTTATATTTACATGGCTGTAGTTATACAATCACGTTGTAATCGTGGCACGATTACAATGAGAAAGTGGCACTATTACCTTGTAAAAGTTATAGGATAACATCGTAATTGTTGCACGATTACAGTGTCATAGTGCCACTTTAGCAATAGAAAAGTGACTTGGTAAGAAGATGCTTTCATTATCTTACTATGTATCAATCATTTACCCAAATGGTCCAAAAATCGCAAATTTACAATCGTTTTATCAGTTCGTGTTTTTTTTCGCATTCTCAGAGAGTTACGAAAAGTCAAAGTGTAAGGAAAAAGATACTTTTCCTTACACTTTGACTTTTACACGGAATTACTTTCCAAGATAAATCTCTATTATCGCTTTTGCGTCGGCTATGTTGATGGTGCCGTTATTATCGGCGTCGGCACAGTCGGCGCAGAAGTCTATTGTTGAGGGGAGACCGAGGACGTGGTTGGCTATGGC
>JAGHTW010000152.1 GCA_018065145.1 Candidatus Prevotella equi | reverse complement strand
CGGTCGGCTGGTCACTATCCCACAAGGTAGTCTATACTGTCGGTATCCGAAGTGTGTCCTAACGCAGTTTCAGTCCGGCCTGCAACAGATTTGACCCTTCTCCTGTGCACCACCTTTCATGGTGACTAACTTAAATTCGAATGCAAAGTTACGAATACTTTTTGGATGCTACAAGAATTGAGATATAGTTTTTGCATAAATCACTGTTTTTTAACGATATTTACACAAAAAAGTTGGCGTGACATATCCTTGTATTCGCATAATCCGAGCTAATAAAACAAAGGTCGCTGAGTTTTGGTGTGACATTGGTGTGACATTATGAAAATCATAGGCAGGAAATAAGCTCCACAAACCACCAAAACCACTAAAAACATAGGTTTTCAGCATCATTTGGAATAAAGAACCCCCATCTTTGCATTTGCTAACCAACTGCGCTACACCCCGAACTCTATTTTTTCCTTTTGATATTTTTCCAATTACTCGAGTTCTTGACATTTCGATTTGTCAAGCCTTCGACCTATCAAGCAACCACACCGTCCCCATATTATCCCCCGCTTCGGGGCGGGGGTGCAGGGGGTGGGGTCTTACTCCCTCTCCCCTGGGTGTGCGAGGTAATAAGCACGGAGGGCGGTTGATGTAACCTTGATGAAGCCCTTGGCATCCTCTGATGTCCATGCCTTGGCTGTCTCGCCATACTCACCGAGCTTGTTCTTGACGAGGTCGTTAGGAGAGTCAACACCTACTGTCTCGAAGCCGAGCGGACGGAGGAGGAGCTCTACCTCACCTGTCACGTTACGCTGTGAAGACTGAAGCATTGCCTCGATGTCTGGCATAACAGGCTCCAGATACTGTGACTCGTGGAGGAACATGCCGTACCAGTTAGCAACCTGATCCTTCCAGTACTGTTGCCACTTAGAGAGGGTATATTTCTCAAGGAAGCGGTGTGCACCGATGATGAGCATTGGAGCTGCAGCCTCAAAACCTACGCGGCCCTTGATGCCGATGATGGTATCTCCAACGTGGCAGTCACGACCGATGCCGTAAGCAGCACCAATCTTCTCTACTTCCTGAATAGCCTTGATCTTATCCTCATACTTAACGCCATTGACAGAGCACAGCTCGCCTTTCTCGAAGCCGAGCTTGAGAGTCTCTGGACCTTCCTTTGTCACGTGCTTGAGATAAGCAGACTCAGGGAGTCCCTGTGTTGAGTCGAGTATCTCACCGCCGCAGATAGATGTTCCCCAGATACCAACGTTGTAAGAATACTTCAGCTTAGTGAAGTCAGCGAAGTAACCATTAGCGTTAAGGTAATCCACCTCTTCCTGACGAGAGAGGTTACGGTCACGTGTGAGGGTGATAATCTCCACACCAGGAGCCATCACGAGGAAAGTCATATCGAAACGAATCTGGTCATTGCCCGCACCTGTTGAACCATGAGCGATAGCGTCAGCACCAATCTCCTTAGCATAACGTGCTATGGCGATAGCCTGGAAGATACGCTCTGAAGAAACAGAGATAGGGTAACAGTTGTTGCGGAGTACGTTACCGTAAACCATGTAACGCAGTGACTTGTCATAATACTCCTGTGTTACGTCGAGAGTAACATACTTCACAGCACCGAGTTTGTAAGCATTCTCCTCGTTAGCCTTGAGCTGCTCAGCAGAGAAGCCACCGGTATTAGCACATGCTGCATAAACCTCGTATCCCATCTCCTTTGTGAGATACATCACGTTGTAACTGGTGTCAAGGCCGCCAGAGAAAGCGACCACTACTTTTTTCTTTGCCATAATAGAAGCCCCACCCCAACCCTCCCCAAGGGGAGGGAGTCTTTACCGCCGATGGATGGACGGGTGTTATATTGTTAATTATTTTCTTTCCAATTATGAATTATGAACTATGAACTATGAACTATGCACTAAATCTCAATTCCGCGGAGTGTCAGTGAGCGGACTACGTCCTGGAAGACCTCCACTGGTGTTGGTTCACCCTTGTGCACTTCCGGATCATAGAGCATGCCTGTGCAGATACAGAACTTACGCTGTTTCATTTCCAGGATAGGATGGTTGATACATCCCTGGCAACCGCGCCAGAATGCTTCGTCGTCCGTCAGTTGGTTGAAGCTGACAGGCACATATCCCAAGGCGGTATTCATCTTCATCACCGCGTCACCGCTGGTGAGTGAGAATATCTTTGCATGAGGCCAACGCACGCGAGCCAGCGTAAAGGTATAGTCCTTGATACGCTTTGCTATTCCCATACCGAGGAAGTCAGGGTGCACGATGAGTCCCGACGTGGTGACATACTGTTTGTTTCCCCATGTCTCTATATAGCTGAAGCCAGCGAACTTACCGTCCTCATCGAGTGCTATTACAGCCTTGCCCTCCTTCATCTTCGTTGCCACATACTCATGAGTACGTTCAGCAATGCCCGTACCACGTTTCTTTGCAGCCTCACGGATAGTATCGAGAATCAAATCCACATACGACTCATGTGAAGCATCAGCAACATATATTTTTACTTCTTTTGACATTTTTCAAATTGAAAATTGAAAGTTGAAAGTTGAAAGTTGAAAATTGAAAGTTGAAAATTATGCATTATGAATTATGCATTATGCATTAATAATTAACTTCCGGAATGATTGACGCCAGTTGGTCTATCACATCCACATGCCTTGCTCCCTCTCTTATGACGAGGAAGATGGTATCGTCACCGGCTATTGTTCCTATCACGTCCCTTAGCGCCGCACCGTCAATATTCGATGCTATGCTACTGGCGAAGCCTGGTCTTGTTCTTATCACCGCCATGTTTCCCGAGAACATTATAGACTTGAATCCCGGCACCAGCGGCAGGTCTGCCTGCGGTTGCGGACGATGAACGCGCTTGTATGCCGTCTCGTTAGGCAACGAATAGACGAAGCGTCCTTCTGAATTGGCAGCCTTGGCAATCTTCAGCTGCTTCATATCCCTTGACACCATTGACTGTGTCGCCTGTATGCCCTGTCTCGCAAGCATCTGCATCACCTCTTCCTGCGAACCTAATTCGTGGGAAGTGATTATCAGCCTCAAAGCTGCCAAGCGATCGTTCTTTGTCAATTCTGCCATAAATATTTATTCAAAAGGAATTGCAAAATTATAAATATTTATGCATATCAACAAATATTTATTGCATTTTTTTGCATCCAGCATAAAAATTTAGTTGTTTTCACGTGTTTATGCAATGAATATGCAACAATATGCAATATTATTTCCAAATAAAGGTATGTTCTTCTGGTCCTTTATATGTATTCACGGTAATGGTGACGGTGTCCTGTTTCGGATAGGGCATGCTGACGAGTACTTTTCGCGTGTAGTACTGTGGCACGTCACCCTGTTCATGACGGAGTGAGAGGTATGCCCTACCCTTGTCGGCACTGTGCACGGAGTCAATACTCAAAGCGAGGATTTGCACTGCATCTTCGGGTGCGGCGCTACCAGTCTTCACGCCCAGTGACATGTTGATATAGCGCTGATTCTTGGCTTTCCAGATAGAATAGAGCGTCAGCGGGTCGCGCTTCATGTCGCCTATCTTCTCAGGCGTTGATGGTGAAAGAATCTTTACCTCTTCCATCTTCAGCAGTTCTATCTCGCGCGTTCCTTTATTATAGTATAACAGGCGTCGCAGGATGGTGTCTTGATAATTGGCAACGAGAGAATCGCAGTAGGCAGGCAACAGCAGTTCCTCGCCTTCGTCGGTCAAGGTGTAATCCACGCGTCCATGCATCACCATGATGTCGGCATAGTCGGCACGCATATACGACAATTCACCATCTCCCGTATCGTATGAATGACTTTCACACGAAAGGAGAAGTACTGCCAAAGTGACACAAAAGAGCATTTTTTGCATCAAAAAGGCGCAGAAAGCAGATTGCCGTTTTATCATATTGGTTTTCAATGCGTTATAGACATATTACACAATCGTTTTACGATAGCGTTGTAATCGTATAACTTTTACCGTGTAATCGTGTAACTTTTACTCGGTAATCGTGCAACGATTACACGGTAAAAGTGGCACGATTACAGAGCCCTTGTTATATTATTAATTTTCAACCTTTTACAGCAGCGACATAATTACGTGCCGGATTGGCATACATGGTGAGCATTCTCTCGCGCAGGAACGCCTTGTCAGGGTTCGGCACCTTGACCTTTTGCATCTGTGCGGCGAGGTACTTCTCGAACCTTTCCCTATCGCTGTCGTTGTACTTATCGTTGTTGAACGTTCCATCGAGTTCATCCATCGCTATCCAGTTGCATGGGTAGAGTTTGTAGCGCGAATGTATCTCCTTGTCGATATGCTCCGCCACCATGCGGAAGAGTTCTTTCTTTGGCAATGAAGCATCGAGCGTATCGAGCCAAGGGTCGATGCAAGGCGATAGTTCGTAGTGCACACGACCTTTGTTGCCGAGTATTCCCGTCTTCATATTGTCGAGGTCGTCCTGCTTGCTCTTCTTCCATCCCGGCACGTCGCGCTTGAACTGGAACTCCTCTGCCTTGAGATAGTCGCAAGGGTCGTACTCGTAGGAGATGGTGAGTGGTGCAATATGCAGATGCTTTAGCGCCGCTATAATCTCGTTTTCGCCTTTGCTCTTGTTATCGTCAACGTTATCGTTATCGTTCCTATACCCCATGACGAACATTTTCAGCACGCTGTCCTGAGTGCGGTCGTCGGAGTCTTTTGCTCGTCCTTCACGTTGCGCAATCCATATATTCTCGTTCTTCTCGTTGACGGCGTAGTGTATGTACTCACTCATCAACACCGAAGAGCGCATCATCTCGTGTGCCGTAAGTCCGCGGCGCACGGTAAATGCCTTGTTCATGCGCACGAGTTTCTTTATCCATGGATAGATGAGGAGGTTATCGCCAATGCCTATCTCGCAGGTGCGTTCAAAATCGTTGTTATGAAGCATCAGGTCGAGGAAGGCGGAGTCGAGAACGATGTCGCGATGGTTTGAGACAAAGAGGTATCGCGCATGTTTGTTCATGTTCACAGGGTAGTGGAACGTCGTGCCGTTGGTGCATTTCATGATGACCAGTTTCACGACAGGTTTCATGAAGCGCACCTGGAAGTCCTGCGACGTCTTCACTCCCTTGAAGAGAAGTCGCAGTATGCCGTTGCGAAGCGACTTCGGCAACCAAGGCACGAAGCCCTTTACCAAGACATTGAACTGACGGTCCTTAAGGAGTTCCTCAAAGACCACCGGCATCTCGTCGGGGTTATACGGACGTATCTCGTCAAATATATGTTGTTGCTCGCTCATAATCAATTATGAATTATGCATTATGAATTATGCATTATGAATTATGAATTATGAATTATGCATTAAGCCAGCTGGTTCTCTACGATATCAGCAAGCACATCGCCCATGACTAGTCCGGCAGCCTTTACCTGCTGAGGGATGAAAGACGTAGCGGTCATGCCCGGAGTGGTGTT
>JAGHTW010000112.1 GCA_018065145.1 Candidatus Prevotella equi | reverse complement strand
ATAAAAACTTAACAAAACTATTGCAGTTTTCCAAAAAGTTCGTACCTTTGCATTGTCAAAAAGAAATTGACGTCCGAAAGGACTATTGCAAAGATTGTTTAGGTTAGTAGAAATATAATAGATTTAGGTTTTAGTTATTAGGTTAAGAAAAGATTGTTTGACTCTTGGATAACAAAGAACCATCGCGAGATGCTTCTTTTACTTTAGAAAAGGATTTTAGTTAAACATACTTTAAATGCCCTGCAAGTCGTGATGACTAGCAGGGCATTTTTCTTGTATTGTTCAAATTTTCCTTTTTCCATTTGATTCAGTACTTCATCATGCAAAGGTTTTCTTCGGTGAGGATAGTGTTGAGTAGTTGGTGTATCTCGTCGGCGGTGACGGCGTCGATGCGCTGGAAGAGGACGTCGTTGGAGCGTAGTGTGCCACGGTGGAGGTATTGCTTCGCCATGTCGATGGCGTAGCTCTCGCGGTTCTCTGATGCCAGTGCTATCTGTCCCTTCAACTGTCGTTTGGCGGCGGCAAGGGCGGCATTAGTGAGCGGACGTTTGCGAAGGCGTTGCAGTTCGCCTTTTATGAGTCGTATGCAACGCGCGCTGTCGCTTTTGTCTGATCCGAAATAGACGCTCCATAGCAGTGCGTCGCTGTATGTCGTCATAAGGCTCTCCACAGTATAAACCAGTCCGCGTCGCTCGCGCAGGGAGAGGTTGAAACGGGAGTTCATCGCCGGACCGCCCAACACATTATTTATTATATACAGCGGCATGCGCCAGCGTTCTATGTCGGTTGTTATGGCGGTGCCGAGCATCACGTGCGCCTGGTGATAGGAGTTGGGTGTGTTATCACTCTGTTTTGATATGTTATCATTGACGCATGGTGTGTTATCACTCAATTTTGATATATTGCCAGTTGCCAATGCCTTCTCTATTTGCTTTACTATCTGCGGTATGATGCCGTCGTTTCCTCCATAGACATAGAAGACCATTCGCTCGGGACGATATTCGCGTTGCGTGAAGCGCAGGCAGTCGGCGGTGGTGAAGGTGCGAACGCTTTCCTTCGTGCCGAGAACGTTATGTCCTAAGGCTGACGTAGAGGTATTTGAGGGGTTGTCGGTGGCAGAGAATATCATATTTTCGAAATCATCGTAGATAAGGTCTGCCGGTGAGTCGCGGTAGGAGTCTATCTCGTCGCACACTACCTCTTTCTCTTTCTCTATCTCTTGCTGCGGATATGTGCTGTGAAAGACTATGTCGGTGAGCAGTTCTACGGCGCGTGCGAGGTGTTGTTTCAGCACGGCGGCGTAATATACGGTCTCTTCCTTTGCCGTGTATGCGTTCATCTCTCCCCCTACCCTCTCAAGGGCGTTGATGACCTGCAGGGAAGTGCGCTTGGTGGTTCCCTTGAACGTCATGTGTTCGCAGAAATGCGCCAGTCCTTCCTCACCGCATTGCTCGTGGCGCGAGCCAGCGTTGATGGCGTAGCCGCAATATACCACCGCGCTGTCAGATGGCGAGTGGATGATGCGTAAACCGGAAGGAAGGGAGAAGGTGGTCATACAAATGGAAAATTGAAAATGGAAAATGGAAAATGGAAAATTGAAAATTGAAAGTGAAAAGCTGGCGCAGTCAGGGCACGCAGTAATTTATAATTTTTAATTTTTAATTTTAACCTGAAGGGTTTCCTCGCTGATGGTCCATACGTTGTCGCAGTGTTTCAGGGCTATGTCGAGGTCGTGGGTGGAGAGGAGCATGGCTATTCCGCTGTCGTGGCATAGTGCCTGGAGTGTCTGCATGGTCTCTATCTTCGATGGGTAGTCGAGGAATGCCGTTGGCTCGTCAAGGAACACTACGGGCGTTTGTTGTGCGAGAGTCTTGGCTATCATCACCTTCTGTCGCTCACCGTCACTGAGACTGTTGATGCTGCGCTGCGAGAATGTTTCCATGTGCATCATGCGCAGCGAGGTTTCTATTATCTCCTTATCCTGTTCGGAGAGTCTGCCGAAGAATCCGGTGTATGGTGATCGTCCCATCGCCACCATGTCCCATACGGTCATATTCTGCACCTCCACACGTTCCGTCGTGACGATGCCTATCAGTCGCGCACGCTGTCGCGCCGTCATGGTGGCAATGTCCTTGCCGTCTATCGTGACGGTGCCGCCGAGAGGCTTTTGCAATGCCGCCATGGTACGCATGAGCGTTGACTTTCCCGTGCCGTTACGCCCTATGAGACATGTCAGTTCGCCCTTGCGGAGCGTCGCCGTGAGTCCCTTTGCCACCACTTTGCCGCGATAGCCTATCGTAACATCATGCAGTTCCATCGTTTTTGCTTATTTTCCCGTAGGCTTTGTCTTTCGTGCTGCCACGTATGCCTTTGCCTTTGCGTGTCCGGCAGAAGAAGCTCTGCCCATCCATATCATAGACTGTACGGCATCCTTGCCATCATAGAGCAATGCCAACTGATACATTGATTCCACATGACCTTTGTTGGCAGCCTTCTTGAAATATGTCATCGCGTTGTCGATGCTGTAGTCAGGCATAGACTTGTCGAGAAGTCGCATCGCCTCGTTGTAGAAGTCCTCAGGCGTTGTCAGCACCGTTGCCTCTTCCGCCGCTGCCAGAGCATTGATGGCTGCCATCATATCATCCTTCTGCTGTGCCTCCTCTGCCTTCTTCTTGGCGTAGAGGTTCTCTGAGCGGCTTCCAAGGAAGTCTTCGTCAATGGAATACGCCACCTTGATGTTCGCTGTCTTGCCTTCATCTATCGTTACGACGCCATCGATGAGAGGCAGTGACACAGGAGTTCCGGTTGTCATGTCCTTCGCATCAAAGACAGCTGTCAGTGATTCGCAAGGCATTCGTGAGATTGTGTTCATCACCTCTGCCACGCTGGTGCAGTGCTCTGCAAGCATACCGTCGTTAGGACGCACGTTGACAGGCACGAGAAGCATGTCGTCACCGCTCTTCAGCATGTGACCGGCATAGTAGAACAGCGCTACCTGGTATTCCTCAGAGAAGGCTACGAAACGAGACAACACCGTCTTCAGCTCCATAGTATTCAGGTCGTAACACTCCAGAACGTCGTAACCAAGATTGTTGAGACTATCCGTCAGCATCTCTGTCTTACGCTGCGCCTCAGCAAGCGAAGGAAGACCGCGCTGCTGCTCAGGGTTGGCTGAATAGAACGAGTTGCCTATGACGAGAGCAAAACGCTTCTCAGGATAGTATTCTGCCTTGTTCGTCTCCTTGAGTACGAGGTTTATCTTCTGCTTGCCCAGACGGTCGTATGCTACCTCAGCAGAGGTATAGGAATAAAGATCCTTCAGCGACTTCACATCGCGACCCTTCGCAGCAAACTGACGACGGGAAATGCGGTATTCACTTCCCGATGACACCTGCTTGATGTCCATGGACTGCTTCTTGTCAGTCCACTGTACCTGATCGTCGCTGGTGAACGTGTCGCCAACATTCAATGCCGTGCCATTAACATTAACTGGCCACTCGCTGTTGATGGAAAGAACTTGATAAGTATCCTGTGCATTTGCCGTAAATACTGAGGCAAGAAAAAGAAAAGAAGAGATTATTTTTTTCATACTTATTTCTGATTTACTTATATATTTGCTGCAAAGTTAGTTATTTTTTTGCAAATTGCTTGTCGTTTCTTTGATTTTTTTATAATTTTGCAAGAAATATTGACGCTATAACGACCTGAATATTAACTAAACTAACCATTTTATAACAATTTTTATTATGACAAAAAACTCCATTCCCAAAACCTTCTTGGGCATGCGCTGTCTTGTGTTACTGGCATTTCTCTCAGTAACGACAAGCCTTTTTGCGCAGAGCACACGTAAGGTCAGCGGTAACGTGACGGATGAAAGCGGAGAACCTCTCATCGGTGTTACCGTAATGATTTCGGGAACCTCAAGGGGTGCCGTCACCGATATGGACGGACACTTCTCCCTCGAAGCTCCCGAAGACGCTAAGTTAGAATTTTCTTATGTAGGTTACACCAAACAGGTACTGCCTGCCAGCAACACTATGACGATAACGATGGAGAGCGACCAGAAGGTGCTCAACGAACTCGTTGTCATCGGTTACGGTACGCAGAAGAAGACCGACCTGACAGGTGCCGTAAGCACCATCAGTGCGAAGGACTTCAACCAGGGTGTCATCTCTTCACCAGAACAGCTCATCAATGGTAAGGTGGCTGGTGTGCAGATTGTCAACAGCGGCGGCTCTGCCAGCGCTGGCTTCACCATCCGCGTGCGTGGCGGTGCCTCACTCAACGCCAGCAACGATCCGCTCATCGTCATCGATGGCGTACCAATGGAGAACGGCGGCGGCGCCATGAGCCTCATCAACCCAAGCGATATCGAGACAATGACAGTATTGAAGGATGCTTCATCAACAGCCATCTATGGCTCACGCGCTTCCAACGGCGTTGTCATCATAACGACAAAGAAAGGCAAGGGCGGCGACAAGCGTCCTAAGTTCTCTTTCTCTACAACCAACAGCATACAAAATATCGCCAGCAGCATGGATATGCTTACCGGCGATGAAATGCGTGAGGTAGTAGGAAAGATGTCGCAGGGCACTTCTAAGCGAGCACAGTATCGTGCCGCTGCAGGAATACTGGACCCTACGGATGCGGATTATGCAGAGACACTGAGCGCCTTCAACAGTCTCTATGGCAACGGCGCTGACTACGGTAGCGGCACACCATGGAACGACCGCATCTATCGCACCGCAGTAGGAACGGATAACCATTTCAGCATGACAGGCAGCATAGGCAACTTCATGCCTTATCGTGTATCCTTAGGTTACATTCACCAGGCAGGCATCCTTGATACCGACTGGTCACAACTAGCAACAGCGAGCATCAACCTCGCACCATCGTTCTTTGATAATCATCTGAAACTGAACATCAACGCCAAAGGTAGCACCAACGATGTGCGCTACGCCAATACCGACGCTATATGGGGCGGACTGACACGCGACGTCAACGCACCAGTACACAGCAAGGATGGTTCCTTCGGAGGATTCTTTGAGACCGTAAACGCAAAAGGCACCCCACAAGAGGGTGCCCTGGCTAATCCGGTAGCGTTGCTGCGTAATACAAGCAACATGAAGAACGCTAAACGTTTTGTTGGTAATATTGATATTGACTATACACTGCATTGTCTTCCTGAACTTCGCCTGCATGCCACTGGCGGTTATGACTACGGCACTGACCATGGTTCATACTATGTTCCTGCTACAGCATACCAGGAATATGACTCTGGTGGCACGAGCAAGGCATGGGGCAACAACAAGAGCATCAACAAACTGCTCACTGCATACGTAAACTATCATAAGGAACTATCAGGAAAGCTTCCTATGACCATTGACTTCACCGCTGGTTACGACTATCAGCATTGGCGTTACGACTCAAAGGTGGCATACAGCTATGACGCTACTGGCGCAGTGCTGAAAGGTACTGAGGCAGCAACAGACAACCGTCATACACTCCTCTCTTACTACGGACGTCTTAACTATACCTTGCTGGAGCGTTACATGCTCACCGCAACCATTCGTCGCGATGGTTCTTCACGCTTTGCTGACGGAAAGCAGTGGGGTACATTCCCTTCTGTTGCGTTAGCATACAACATCGCAAGAGAGAAATTCTTCGAACCTCTTAGCAACGCCATCAACGACCTTAAGATACGTGCCTCTTACGGTGTCACTGGACAGCAGGAAGTGAACAGCAACTACGGCTTTATCTCTACCTACACCATGTCACAGCCAGGCGCTTATTATCAGTTGGGCAACAAGTATTACTACACCCTGCGCCCATCAAAGTATAACAGCAACCTTACATGGGAAACAACAAAGGCATTCAACGTAGGCGTTGACCTTGGATTCCTTAACAACCGCTTTACGGCGAGCATTGATTACTACACCCGTAAGACGGATGATCTTCTTGCTACCGTTCCTATTCCTGCCGGAACAAACTTCGACAAGCAGATGGAGACGAACGTCGGCAACATAAAGTCACAGGGTGTCGAGGTTTCTCTTAATTGTAACATTATTTCAAAGAACGATTGGCAGTGGAGCGTTACGGGCAATGCCACATGGCAACGTGTACGCATTACAAACCTTCGCACCAGTGCTGAAGCAGAGAATATCAACACTGAGGTGGGATTCGTTGAGGGTAGTCCTGTACAGGTACTCACCGAAGGCTACGCACCATACGCATTCTATGTTTATAAACAGGTATATGACGTTGAAAGCGGCAAGCCTATCGAAGGACTTTATGCAGACCTCAACGGCGATGGCAAGATAACATCTGATGATCGTTATCGCTATCATTCACCAATGCCTGACTGGATCTTCGGTCTCTCTACATCACTGACATACAAGAAGTGGACTCTCTCCACATCACTGCGTGCCAACGTAGGCAACTACCTCTACAACAAGACAGCAATGAACACTGGAGCATACGAGACTGTATTCTACAACGACTATCAGATGAACATGCTCAACAGGTCTTATCTCACCACAGAGTTCAACAAACGTCAGATACAGTCAGACCATTATGTAGAGAACGCATCGTTCCTGAAGATGGATAATCTGCAGTTGTCATGGAACATCGGACCTATCTCACGCTACGTCAGCATGAATGCTTCGTTCAACGTGCAGAATGTCTTCACCATAACAAAATACACTGGCATTGATCCAGAGATAAACGGTGGCATTGATGGTAATATCTATCCACGTCCACGTACATACTCTCTCACTCTGGGACTGCAGTTTTAATGCATAATTCATAATTCATAATTGATAATTAGATTATAATTTTTATGAAAATTCGAAATATAAAATCCTTCATCATTGCATCCTTGACATTGGCAGGTGGTCTGTGCATCACAGGATGTAATGACCTGGAACAGTTGCCGCACATAGAGCAGTCGGCAGCTGATGTCTATACGACAGCAGAGGGATGCAACGCTGCTCTGGCAAAGGTATATGCTTCCTTTGTCGTTGTATCACAACAGAAGAATGGTACTCCTGACATCTCCAGCAATACGGGTCATGATACCATGCGCGGATATATCAACCTTCAAGAGATGCCTACCGATGAGATGGCAGCCACATGGCTTTCTGGCGACAACCAGTCAGGACTGGCTTTCATGCAGTGGGATGACAAGGACGTTTGGGTGGCTGACGTATATTACCGCTTGTATTACACCATCTCACTCGCCAATGATTTCATTGCCAACGCATCAAAGAACAACGATGTCACCGTACAGCAGTACGTCAACGAGGCTCGTTTCCTTCGTGCCATGGCATACTACATGGTACTGGACCTCTACGGCAAGGGTTCATTCGTTGATGAGACAATGGGCATCGGTGCCTTTACACCGGATATATACAGCAACAAACAGCTCTTCTCATACATCGAGAGTGAGCTGAGCGACATCGCTGAAAAGCTTCCCGCAAAGTCATCAGTAGAATATGGTCGTGCATCATCAGGCGCTGCCTATGCTCTCCTTGCAAAGCTGTATCTCAATGCTGCAGTATATAATAAGGAGAAGGCAACAGACGCACCTCTCGCTGATGCTGACATGGCGGAATACTACAAGAAGTGTATCGCTGCCTGTGACAATGTCAAGGCACAGGGCTACGGCATCGAGGATGAATACTACAAACTCTTCAATGCCGACAACGACAAGCGCACCAACGAGATTATCTTCCCACTCTGCGTTGATGGTGACAACACCGTGTCATGGGGTGCTACCACATACCTTGTTTGCGGTGCCATCAACAGTAACATAGAGACATCTGACTACAGTCCTTCACTCTTCGGAGCAACAAGCGGCTGGAGCAGTTTCCGTGTGCGTGGCGAGTTCTCCAATCTCTTTGAGAACGGTGACAAGCGCGGTATGTTCTACAAGAGCAATCCACAGTATTTCGATGGTGCAAACATCGACGACCAGGCTTATGGCTATATGGGTATGAAATACACCAACCTCACCGATGCGGGCGAACAGGCAAGCAACACTGCCGATGGCGGTGTATGCACCGATTATCCTATGCTGCGCTATGCCGACGTATTGCTGATGAAGGCAGAGGCACAGCTGCGACTGAAGCTTGACAATGCCACATGGGACGAGAAGAAGGCTATCGTTGACGAATGTCTGCAACCGCTCTACACCCGCGCCTTCGGCAAGGATGCCCAGAACGCGCCGGTGAAGCAGTTGAACCCTAACCTCGTAAACCTCGACTTCATGCTCGACGAGCGTGCAAGAGAGATGTGGTGGGAATGCTCACGCCGTACGGATCTTGTGCGCTTCAATGCCTTCACCACTACCAACAGAACATGGGAATGGAAAGGAAAGAACGCCAAGGGCGACATAGCTCTCGACGCTTCATTCAACACTTATCCTATCCCTGCCGCAGAGAAGTCTGCCAACTATAAATATAATAAATAAGGTATAAGGAATATGAGACATAAAATATTAACCATCATGTCACTACTTCTTGTCATCCTCTCCTCTTGTTCCAAGGACGGTGACATAGTGACAACAGGCAAGGGCGATGCTCTGACGCTTGACGGCGTGGGCAACCTGGTGCTTGACAAGAACATCCCTGATGGTCTTGCGCTGACACTCTTCTGGAACGAGAGTCAGGAACTGTCAACAAACTACAAGGACGTGCTGCTGCCTAACCATGCACTGCATAACATCCTGGAGATCTCTGGCACAGAGGACTTCAAGAACAAGCAGACTTTCAACATCCCTGTCACGTCTTATCACAAGCAGTTCACCAACAAGGACCTCAACACTGCCCTTTACAAACTCGGTTTCACTCCCGACAAGCAACAGGACATGTACGTCCGCGTAGGTGCTACGACAGGCGATAACATCACACCACAGTATTCCAACATCATGTCTTTCCTTGTTACGCCATACGATATGGATTACTCCATCGCACAGGTGCTCAAGCAGGATAAGTCGCTCTCCGGCAACCTCCTCTTCTCTCCTGCCAAAGACGGTGTATATCGTGGTTTCCTGACTATGGGAAAGTACGAGAACTGGTGGCTGAAGGAGTGTGACGGCACACTGTGGGGCAATGATAACGACGGTACCAACGGCACTGCCTACGCCATCACCAACGAAAGCCGCGCATGGAACTTCTGGACGTCAGAGTTATCCGGACTGCGTTACGTCACCGTTGACACCAAGCAGTGGCAGTGGTATGAGGTATGCATACCTTCCATCACCGTCAGCGGCGGCGTCAATGGCGAGATGACATACAAGAAGAGCACCAACCAATGGATTCTCTCCTTCAATGCTGCAACGACAGCGCCTGTCAGCGTATCACTCTCCTGCAACGATGCCGTGCTCTACGACAAGAACACCGGCACTGAGGGTGGAAAGAATACTAAGGCAGTCATAACACCTGACGGTCTCTCTACCGATGGCGCTGCTGGCGACTTCACCATCACGCCACAGAAGGCGGGTGACAATACCATCGTCATCGATTTCACCAAGCAGCAGACAGCAGACCTCTGCACTGTCGTTGAGGGTATCATAGAACCTGACAAGGACGACAAGCCAAACCCTGTGCTCTGCATCATGGGTAATGATGATAAGTGGGATCATGACGAATGGCTCTCGCTCGTTGATGAGGAAAACAAGACCTATACAGGTGCCGTATATATGAACTCATCATGGGGCTTCTACTTCACCAAGACAACCGACAGCAGTGACTGGACAAAAATAAATCAGGATCCTGACTCTACTGACAAGAAACTGAAAGAGGGCGGTAATGATATAGAGGCACCTGGCGTAGGACTCTATGTTCTCTCAGCATCACTGGGATGGATGTCATACTGGTACGAGATGGAGGATCCTATCACCTCTGTGGCATACACCGGACTTAACGAAGACTGGAACTTGAACAGCATGACAGCGACAGAGACACCGGGTGTTTATACCGCTACTGTCACCGTTACGAAGGACTCTCCATGGGGCGTACAGATAGTCCTCAACAGCAATTGGGACTATTGGTTCGGTACTAAGGCCGACGGTTCGCTGATGTGGAAGAATAAGGATAATGCCAATCCTAAGGGCATCAGCGGCAACGGCACATACACACTCACCGTTGACCTCTGCCACGGAACTTATTCTTTAAGTAAAAATTAAAAAGTAAAAATTAATAATTAATATTACAATGAATACTATTATTAATAAAATAGGTGGGTCCCTCATCCTCTTTGCTGCCTTGCTCTTTACGGCATGTACTGAGGATAGTCCAAAGACGGATATGTCCAACGTCACTCCTAAACCTGTTCCAGCGCCGGTGCTTCCAACGGACTTTGTCAAAGGCGCTGACGTCAGTTGGGTGACAAAGATGGAGAACGACAAACAGTCTTTCTATGACAAGAACGACAACGCTATCGATTGTTTCAAACTTCTCCGTCAGGAGTGTGGCGCCAATGCCATTCGCCTGCGTGTCTTCGTCAATCCGAAGGACGGCTGGTGCGGCAAGGACGACGTGGTGCTGAAAGCTCTTCGTGCAAAGAACGAAGGTATGCGCGTCATGATAGACTTCCATTTCTCTGACTCCTGGGCAGACCCTGGCAAGCAGCGCATACCACTGGCATGGAAGGGTTTCACCAAAGAGGAGATACAACAGGCCATCAAGGACCACGTGACGGAAGTTCTCTTTACCCTCATAGCGCAGGGCGTGACACCGGCATGGGTACAGATAGGCAACGAGACAACCAACGGCATGCTCTATCAATCTACCGACGCATGGAACGACACTGAGGACAATGCCTGGAACTACAACTTCACCACTGGCGTGAGCGGTTACTACACCAACGGCAGCGGTAGCGTCTTCACGGGTTACGTCAATGCCGGCTACGATGCTGTCAAGGCATTGCTGCCCGACTGTAAGGTGATAGTCCACATAGACCACTCTGACTACATGGGCAACTTCAACAAGGTGTTCCATGCCCTGAAGAACAACAACGGACGATACGACATGATCGGCATCTCCGTCTATCCAGAGCAGGAACCTTCCGGCGGACAGTCAAAGAAGACATGGAAGAAATACACTCAGGACGTGATAGACAATATCGCATGGGCGTATAACACCTTCAATAAAGAGGTGATGATAGTAGAGTTCGGCATGCCATGCGATGGCGAAGATGCCGATGGCAACAAGCGCGTGGATAATGCCTCACAGTCTCTGCGCATGCTTCTCGATGCTGCCAGCACCGCTGACTCTCATCTCAAGGGAATCTTCTATTGGGAACCACAAGCCGAACAGTCATACAACGGCTATAAGGAAGGATGCTTCAAAAACGGCAAGCCACTGCTGACGTTTTAGTAATGCATAATTCATAATGCATAATTAGCGCCTGGGGGAATAGAATCCCTCAGGCGCTTTTCTTGTCACGTCGTTAAGCAGTCATTGCTGCCATGCTCTAGCACATTGTGAGAGTGCTGATGACAGACGTGATAGCTGTCAGAATAGCGTTGATGATAACGCTCCACTTGTTCTTGTTACTCATACTTAACAAATTGAAAATTGATTTTTACTTTTTACTTCACGCTGCCGGTAGCCTTGACGATCTTCACGCCGTTGGTGAAGGTACGGCTCATGGTGCCGTTGTTCTTCTTGCCCTCAGCAAGGAAGTTCACGCGGATGCCCTTGACATTCTCGTTGGCGTTGTACTCATCCTGAGTGATGGCGCCAGAAGACTTGATAGAGAGGTAGAAGGTGCCGAGACCGTCTATCTTCACCTTGTTAGAGTTGTGAAGCTCGTCCTGCATTGTCTCCACCATCTCAGTGAGGACTGCGAGCACGTCCGACTTCTTCATAGAACAGTTACGCTGTACGCGGTCTGCGATAGATGAGAGAGTGATAGTGTCTGAGTGTACGGCGCGGCCGTAGAAAAGATTGTTACCACCCTTACGCTTCTGCTGATAGATTACATACTTAAGTGCCATAGTTTCTGCCCCACCCCTACCCTTCCCCGAAGGAAATGGGAGTACTGACCGCCGTGGGGATGGCGGGTGTTAAATGGTTAAAAGATTAAAGTTAATAAATGTGCTCTTACACATGGTAGTACGAGCTGACCTTCTTGCGGTTCATGCGCTCCGTAGTGTAGCTGACATGCAGGCAGTGCACTTTACCTGCTTTCATCTCGAGCAGCATCTGGTCGAAGTTGAGATTGTCGCGAATAAACGTGAAGTACTTCATAGCCATCTCTCTACTTCCTACGAAGATGTCTGCTGCCTCACCGTATAGGTGCCTGGAGTTCAGCGCCCCGCCGATCATCTGATTCAGTTTAGCGCAGCGATAACCACTCGTTATCCTTATCACGCCAAAACGCTTCCTTAGTGGTTCCAGCACATTGACGCAAAGGCTCTGCAGTGCCTCTATGTCTTCTATGTCTGGTGTGTTGTCAATGCCATATCGTATGGCCGTTGCGCTGCGTGTGAATTCTGACAAGCGGAAATGCTCCGTCAACTGAATATCGCTTCCTAATGTGTTTTCCATAGTATTAGATTGTCTTTATAATATTTAATAATGTGTGTTTTCCAAAGTTTCCTCTTAGCGAGTTTGTGCCCCCTCCCTCACAGGGAGGGCCGGGGTGGGTCTCTTGTTTCTGAGTGCAAAATTAATACATTTTCGCGCTGTTTCCAAATTATACTATGTAGTGATATATGTAGTTCAAACAAACATCCTCACATACCTCATCAACAGCGGTGCCCTTCTGCAACCCTTGCAGTCCAGTGACTGCCTGACGTACGTGCATGGATTACGCGGCACCTGTATTCGCAGTATGTTACAGAAGCGGCGCACCAGCTCCTGATACGACAGCGGAACGCCATACTCGTCCGTCATCTCCTCACTCTCATAGAGTATGTGTATCATCTGAAAGAGATCCTGCTTCGTACTCTTCCATTCCAATCCCTCCTTAGGATCCTTCTTTATCAGTTCCTTCATGTCTTTGATGATCAGCAGCTCCGCCGCCATCATCTTTTCTGTTTCCTCACGATGTGTCATTGCTTTATATATATATAATAAGGTTAATTCTACATTATGCATTATGAATTATGAATTATGAATTATGAATTATTTTCGGCTGCAAAATTAATACGCTATTGTGCACAAAAGGTTCTATTATTAAATTATTTCGTTAAACAATGTTAGATTTTAACAAAAATTTTATAAAATAACCCTTGTCTTACCGTTAAATAGCACTGATAATTTGGGTATATCATAGTTTTTCATTAATTTTGCAAAACTATAAAACCGTACAACCGTAAAATCCAAAAACCGATGTTTACAGAAAAAGCAAATGATATCTTCCGTCAGGCAATCGCCGACTACCACGTAAAAGACAACGTAGAGACACCTATCATCAATCCCTACGCTGCGGGCACCATTGAGGCAACACTCTACCATAAGTGTTGGATAGACACCGTGCAGTGGCATTTTGAGGATATCATTCGCGATCCAAACATCGACCCTGCCGCAGCACTCGTGCTGAAGCGTCGCATAGACAAGTCCAACCAGGACCGTACGGACATGGTGGAGGACATTGACACTTACTTCCGCGAGACATACAAGGACGTAAACATCAATGCCGACGCTACCATCAACACCGAGTCACCAGCATGGGCCATCGACCGTCTCTCTATCCTCGCGCTAAAGATATGGCACATGAAGGAACAGACAGAGCGCACCGATGCCTCTGCAGAGCACATCGACAAATGCCGTGCTAAGCTCGCCGTACTACAGGAGCAGCAGGTGGATCTCTCCACCGCCATAGACCAGCTCCTCGCCGACATCGCCGCAGGACGTAAGTACATGAAGGTATATCGCCAGATGAAGATGTACAACGACCCAAGCACTAATCCGGTGCTTTACAAATTGAAAATTGAAAATTGAAAATGAAAAATTGTGATTACGTTCTGCTGGTTCAGAGGTAATCACAATTTTTACTTATTACTTATTACTTTTCAATTTTCAATTTTCAATTTTCAATTTTCATCTTTACCTCGTAAGGTAAAAATGAAATATCATCTCCACGTCGTTTCTGTCAATGATACCGTCGGCGGTGATATCTGCTTGCGCTGGTGTATCGCCACGCAGGAGGGCATTGACGAGGATGTTAGCGTCCGTCATTGACAATCGGCGGTCATTATTCATGTCGCCCATCAGCGCTATATTGCCAGGACGGTCCAGTGACATGCCATACACCGGTACCTCACGGTAATCCACCGCTATCTTCTCCTCAAACCACATCGTCTGCGGTTCTGCCTCTCCACCTTTATATATATATATGGTGCCATCGCCCGTTGTCGTGATGTCCGCACCATGCTGCGATGTCATGATGTTACCCTTCACCGCCATCGTGCCCTTCACGTCTATTGCCGAAGACATCAGACGCTCCTTTGCTGCTGCACTGAAGCCATCCGTGCCACCCCATCTTACGCTGCGGTTATCATTGCCATTAGCAACGGTATAGGCAAGTGGCAACACATAACCCGTAATGCCATAGTTACCCCAGTCCTGGCGATCAAAGAGCATCAGTTTCTTACCCTCACTGATAGTCACCTTTGCACCCTCAGCCACCTCCAGGCGTGCACCAGGCATAAGGGTATAGTCATACAACAGCTGCATGTTACCATTCACCCTCAGCGTCATATAGCTGTTGATAGGGAAACTGTAGTATTTGGAGTCAAAGCCAATTGCCATGCTGCCCAGCACCACATTGCCGTTGATGTCGTATGTCATGCGGTCCGTAGCAGCGTCATAGCGGCGCACTATAGTTGAACCGCTGCACATCTGGAACAATCCCTTATCCCCGTTGCCTATATATGTCACATCATTGATGTAATCCATATTCTCAAGTTCAAAGACCATATTCGTAGCCACTATCTCCGTTGCGCCACAGTAATAAGTCACCGGCACCTCTATGTTCTGCACGTAACACTGGTTGAACGGATATACACCCTTTTTCTCCAGGTCCTCGCTGCGTGTGCCGCCACGATGGTCAGCAATGATAAACGCCTCGTAGAGCGTTGCCTTAGGCTGTATCTTCACCGCGCCGCTGCCTGCCACGTAACCCCAGCAGAGCATCTTTCCCTTCACATCAATGACAGAAGCACCCTGCATTCGTATCAAGGCATACGGACCTGTCGGTATGCCACAGCACGCCGTAGAGCCGCCGTTACTACTCAGCTGCATGGCACTGACATTCAGTTCTCCCTCCACCGTCAGCGTCACGCCATCGGCGATGGTGAGTGTGCGGTATAGATAAGGGCTCACCTCGTTATGAGCGGTATAGAACACGCTCAACGGCTTCTCGCCGCTCCATGTGTACAACAGGTCATGCGGTAAATGTAACACCACGCCGTCCTTTACCGTGACATTCTGCGTCAATGTATAGTCGTTGTTCAGCACCACCGTGTCACCCTTTACGGCACTATTCAGCGCCTCCTCAAGAGTGTTGTATGATATGCCCTTGACGATATTCCTTGCCACGGACATATCCCTCGCAGCAGCCAGCGTCAGGCGATATCCCGCCTTATAGTTGGCACTCTCCTTGTCGAGCACCACGAGAACCTTGTCGCCGGTGTATTTCTCTATGTTCATCTCGTGCGAGAACACACCGCCGAGTATCTTCACCTTTTCTACTGTTCCGAGACCGTTGATACACTGCATCGTGCCGTTTTCTGACTTTGACATGAAACGTCCATCATTGATTGTCGCCGTCACGCTACTGCCGAGATATACCGCAGTGCCGTTATAACCGAAGGTACTCTTCAGCGTACCGCCATTGACGGTCGCCGTACCGCTGGCAGCATACAGCGCATGCGCCGAACGACGCGATGATGATACCTCTATAGTGCCGCCATTGATTGTCACCGTAGAGCCAGTGCTGTATATGCCGTACATATTACTCTTGTCGTGCACCTTCACCGTGCCGCCGTTCATCGTCACCTTACTGCTGCCCTTGGCGTAAATGCCGTAGTGATAATTCTCCTTGGCACCATTCTCCATCTCGCAGTTTATGAGACCATTCTCCAGCGTCACCGCACCCTTGTCCTGCACATACAGGCAATACGCCACAGAATCACTCTCCAGCGTTATCTGTCCGCCGCCACGGCTGTCGCGAATAGTCAGGTGTGCCTTGCTACCGCTAATGGTCATCAGACGCTTATAGAAGCCATATATCTCATTACCGTTGAGGTCTATCGTCATATCGCTCTTCACGACAATGTCGTCATCATTCTCCACCTCACAACCATCAATCAGCGTCAGCACCGCACCGCTATGTTCATTCGCCGCCGCCACCGCCGCCGCAATAGAACCATAGTTCACGCTACCACCATCTATTGTCATCCTGACGCAGTTCTGACCATACGCCACAACAACCATCAGCAGCATCACGGTTATATATAGTATCTTCTTCATATTACTTATTACTTATTACTTATTACTTTCACTTCTCTTCACCGCGTTGTCATGTATCTGGTGTGCATAGAAGAGCAGATCCCAGTGGTGGAGGTTGTCAGGACTGACGCCGGCATTGCCAAAGAATGTTGCGGCGTCATAGTATCTGTGGAAATAGTCCACGCTGTCTGTCTTCACCAGCAGCACATTGTTCTGCTTGTCTATATGCACCTCGTTCTTTATGCCATCAAAGGTGAAGGTGGCTGGCGTAGCATCGGTCCTCCAGTTGATAGGATTGATACATGCTGCAGCGCCGTCAGCTACGAAATGCCATATCGCCTCCCTCGTCTGCGTACTGTTGAAACTAACCACTACGCCACGGTCCTTCTCGCCTTTTGCAGCATTGATATGCGGATGCTTCAGGTCCTGTGCGGAGAGTCTGTAGCCAAGGGTGTAACATGCTATCATACGCGAGAACTGCTTGTCCGTCATGTGGCGCAGTATCTCCAGCGTCATCATGGCACCCTGACTGAATCCCGCAAGGATGAAAGGACGACCGTTGTTCTTTGTCGCCATATAGTAGTCGAATGCCTCGCACGCCTCACGCACTGCCTTGTAGTATGGTATCTCGAACTGTTCCTTATCCAACTGCCATATCGCATCGAAGGTAAACTGATGGTAGTACGGTGCAGAGAAGTTGAAGTCATCATAGAACATATTCTTCTCCACCCACGCTATCTCGCCCGTCATAGCCTCTTTGTCAGACGCTATCAGCTGCGACTGCCACGCCACGTTGCCAAGAGAGTCCTTGGCAGAGAGCACGTCAGTAGAGACAATGTAGAACACGTCAATCTTTCCCGTATCGCTCTTACACTCCGACTGATACCACATCGAGTCATTATTCCAAGCACTGTTCTCCCATTTCTTTCCGTCACTGCAAGAAAGCAACGAGAGAACCAATGTACATGCTACAAATAATATCTTTTTCATAAGTTATTTTTTTCAAAACATTTTCACTTTACCTTCCATACCTTCAGCCACACCTCGCCTTTCGGGAAGCCGGAGGGTTTGCAGATGTATATAGCGTTGTTCAGCCATCCGTACTTACTGTCCATCGGTGCTTCGAAGCGTGGTGAGCAGTAGAAGTAATTGCCGGCAACCATGCCGACATTACGCACGTGGATATTCACGCCGTCATCAGTTCTGATGCAGTATATCGCCTCCAGATCCGTACGACTCTTATCGCTGCTCTGCAACTGATAGTCGGCACCGCCCGGCAACACCGTGCCCTTGATGCCAGGACCCTCGAACGTTCCGCCGGTGATAGGAATGACATACCTATTGCCCTTCACCGTCTCACCAACGCCGAATCCCTCACCTATCTTCACCTTCAGTTCCATCACAAACTCCATCTGCGGAGTATCCTGCGCCTTCTGTTCCTGCGCCATTCCGCTAACAGCAGACAGCAAAAACATTACAACAAACACTATATTTTTCATAACTCATAAATTATACAAGTTTCGCAAGCTTCATTTATTCAGCCACAAAGCCATAAAACGATCATACACCTCATAGCCATCTTCATAAAGATAAACAAATTCATTATCAAGTAGATATTTTAGCGCCTTATTAACGCTGCTGCTACCCTTCAGCGAATATTTGTTGATGAAGAGAGATGAATTTATCGCTGATACCCTTCCTTCTTTAGCTATGGCACTCAACAGTTGTTGCTGATTACTGGTAAGCAGTCGGAAGAGCCGCTGATAGTCCTCGTTATTTCTCTCCACTATACTTCGCAAACAATGCATTATATCATCCATATCTACAACAGCAGGCGACAATTCATACAGTTTGTTCAGCACATACTGTACATACCATGTATGTCCACCAAACTGCTGATATATATAGTGAAAAATCTCACGTGGCAATACCGTCATGGTCTTTGAAAGATGCTTGACGGCAAAGTCGTAATAAGGTTCTTCAAGTATAACGCCGAGATGTACCTTCTCCGTACTCCTGTAAAATGGTCGTTTGGGACTATCAAACATTGCAGACATCATATGGTTCTTACTGCCTGAGAAGATAAAATGCAGCATAGGATACTGCTGCACATAAGTGCGCAACAGCGATTCTACATTGTCTTCTGGATATTCCAATATCTGCTGAAACTCATCAATGGCAATATAACACTCCTTGTCCGATTGTCCAAGATAAGCAAATATCTGCCCAAGAGTGACAGGCGCATCTTCCTTTTCAAACCATAGCGTTACCTTACCACTGCCCAGCAACACATCGTTGGAATATGTCACCTTGCAATGCGACAACACTCCAGCCAGTGTTCCTACCGTCTTCTGCGTTATGCTGTCAAGCTTACCTATTACTGTCTCGCCGAATAACTTAACAAAATCAGCAAACGACTTCGTGGAATAAATATCCAGATAAAAGCATCTCGCCTCTGAATCCTTTTCTTCTATGCTACTGAAGACATTATGAATAAGACCAGTCTTACCCATCCTGCGAGGACTCATCAAAGTCTGATTACGAGCATTACGCAAAGCCGAGACAATACTCCTTGTCTCTTCCTCTCTATCACAGAAATACTCCTTAGACACATATCCATATATAAGAAAAGGATTGTTTATCTTCATAATTATCAGCGTTTTATCTCCATAGCACTTTTTGTGCTACACTTTTTGTGCTACAAAGATACAAACAATTTCTCTTAACACAAAACTTTTGTATTATAATTTTTGTGATTAGTTACTCAAGTTTCCCATCTTTACTTCCACGCGAAGGCGCGAAGCTCGCGAATTGGGATGGTTCAGAGAAACCAGGTCTGGCTGCACCAGAGAAGAAGAATGGAGGTGGTATGTCAAGATAGCCAAAACACTTCTCCCATGCCTAGAAATGGGTGTGGGAGAAATCAGCGTATAGGTTAAATGTTTTCTAAGTATGTTCATATATGTTGAATTCTTTGCTCATTTGGTGTATTTTGAGTACTTTTGAGGTTGAAAAGAAGAAAAAATATCATTTTTCTACTTAATTATTTCGATTTTGTGCGTTTACTATATACATGACACCAATAGAATTTGAACATATCGTCCTAAAGA
>JAGHTW010000217.1 GCA_018065145.1 Candidatus Prevotella equi | reverse complement strand
TTGTTGTCACCTGAGAGTATGTCGTTTATCTTTGCTTCAAGTGCAGAAGATTTCTCTTCCTCACTCTCATCTATCTTGTAGTTGAGACCTTCTGAGATTACTGCTTGTTTCTCACATTCACGGAAAAGGAACACAATGTCGTCAAGCAGTTGTGGCTCCTGGTCATCACGCATACGGTCAAGTGGCGAGCCAAGCACAGCATAGCAAACGGATTGATACCATTCAGTACGATTATCAAACTGCGCCATTGCGTGTTGATAGAACTCTTTTTGTCTATCTGTCAAGAGATGTGACTTAACCTTTGACAGACGTTCCTGTAACTCAGAAACATACTCTTTATACTCGTAAGACGATAAACCAATGCCTTCAACCAAGTGTGCCTCTATACGGTCAATGAGTTGATTATAGCATCCTCGCAATTCACGAACAGCACGTTGGATTACAGTACAATAGTTTTGCACCTCGTTGGCATCGTGCAGCCTTTCGTCATCATAGCCAAGTGCCTCTGGCAAGTCTTCAAGGAAAGCCTTTTCTGGGTCTTTGGCTTTTGACAGGACCTCACGGAAACGTATTGTCTCACGATGATCTACCTTTTGCGTATTCTTCGCATAGTCGTTGAGTTGCTTGCTATAGAAGAACAGGAAAGGTTTGATAGTCTCAATAAACGATGCTCCCTTGATCGTCTTATTGTCACCAAGGTTCAGGAACTTACGATACTGGTTGAACAGTTGTAGTTTCACTCCATCAACAGCATACGCCTTTACCTTGAAGGAACCTATATGCTTCTTCATCAGGTCGATCAATTCAAGATTGAAGTTTGGGATGTACTGTCCATTCTCACCATAGAGAGAATAGTCCTGTCGCTTGATGAAAAGATATGTTGGAAGCCAGAACTCAAGGAATCCATCCTTTATTTTATATGGTTGTTCGGACAGAATCTTCACCAATTCAGACAACTTGCGAGGTTTCTCCGTTGTACTGCGGAGGAACGATTCACAAGCATCCCACAATGTCTTAATGTCTTTGTTTGCAGGAACCTCTCGAAACTCGCCATTTACATGCAGACCAGTATTCTTCAGAATTGTGTAATAGATGGTCTTCTCTGGTGGGAATTTGTCTGCATCGAAGCCTAAGTCTTTCTTGTCACTATTCTTTAAGAGAGCCTCCAGGTACTTAGCCTTTGCACCAGAGATACTGGCTGACAGTTTATGCTTGTTGATAAGCTCATTGTTAATAGTAGGTGTGAGCGAATATACATCATCACAAACACGAGATAGCAGATTGTTGAAATCACGCTGAGAGTTGACCTTGCATTCCTCGCCCTTGTATAGCCATACCACATCTTCGGAATATGAGAATAGACTTTCATTTACAGCTTTATTGAGCAGAGTCTTTTCATACTCCATTAGCTGCATTATCTCCTTGTTTGCAACACGATCAGACTTGTCAATCAATACTTTGTCAAGAATGTAGCGATACTTCTGTATGTTATGCAGATGGTTGACAATTTCCTCTGTGTTAGTGAAGTAAGCAAAGATTGCTGCATGGTCGCATTTCTCGCTAAAGTCAACAAGTTCCTTATAATACTTTTCTGATGTTGAGAATATAAGTTCTACATATCCATCAACATCACCTGTTGGTACAATATCTTCAGCTTCAGAACGAAGCTCGTATTTGAAATAACGTGGTGTTCCTCTGTGATAGTAGTAAGCCTTTACCGAAGAAACCCTTTCGTTAAAGTTTACACGCAATTCATCAACAAAGTTTTGCGGACGTGCAACAACCATTGCTGCATTTGCAATCTCTTCTTCTATGTTGATGTCAGTGCCCTCAAACAAGATAAGACGCTTCTTGTATTCTGCAAAACGGATTATCTTCAATCGTTCAAGTTCATGGATAATAGTGCTTGCATATTCCACATCCATTGCCATCGTAGCATAATCATCCATGTCCTTTGCAGTCAAAGTGAAACCACCATTACCAAAGAGGTTCATCATGCCGATAGCCTTTACTATCTTCAAGGCGTCAACCATCTGCTTGGCATCCTTCCAGTCAGAAGCTTCTACACGCTCTATCGACACACGGATGCTACTCCATCCCATAGAATCCTTGTTAGCATCATTGAGATAGGAGTGGAATGTGTTGACAATATAGTCGTACGCAGTTGCAAGGTTGTATGTCAGGTTCTCCTTTGGTTCATACTCCATAACGGAGTGTGTTCCCTTTGTGTTAAGGAAGGAGAACAATGAACGCTCGTTCTGACCATATCTCTGTATTGCCTTTGTTATAGCGTATGCAGCAAAAGCATCAAGTGGATAAAGACGTACCGCATTGTCAAAGTCAAAGGCATTATTGATGAACTTGCAATCAACAGCAAGGCGATGGATATTGCGGAAGTTCTTATCTTCTACGCTCCATTTTCTTTCGGTTGAGATATGCTCACCAGCAAGGAACAACAGTTGCTCTACAGGTTCAGCAAAGACAACTTCTTGGAAACGTCCTTTCACTTTGTTCCATTCATTCTTCTGAGCTTGATTGAGTTTTCTTGAGTATGCAGAGAAGTTCTGATGAAGCGTTGTTAGAAGGATTATGTCTCTCGTTGGAGAATTCACAAACTCGGTGAACTTCTGGAAGAAATACAGTTCCTCTTCTGGGTTATACTTCGCTGCATGTTCCAGTACCTTACCAAACTCGTCAATAGCAATGAAGAGCATCTTGCCTTGCCTCTTCAATCGGTTGTAATAGTTCTTCAGAAGAGCGAGAGTATCTGTATCTTCCTTAGCATTATCATCTAATTTCTTAGCAAGAAGCTCAGACAGAGCCTTTGAGTCACCGAGAATATTCAGTATTTCAAATTCTCCATCATGCAAGACCTTGGTATTGCTTAACAATGCCTTCTTCTTGGACTCTTTCTGTAAGTCCTTCTCCAAGTTAAGGAGGAACGAAGACTTACCTGTTCCGTATGTGCCGATAACAGTAAAAGAGTGAACGCCTGTCTGATAGGCATTGACAATCTCTTGCAACACCTTCTGAACGTTTGGTGTTACAATATAGCGAGAACCCTCTGCTATGCCGTTCTCTATATTCGCAGATAATGTAAATGTTTTCTTCTTAGCCATAGTATTCGTCAAGTACTTCCTCATAAGTCATTGGATTTATAAACTGAAGCTGACGAATGCCAGCAGTATCACTGTATCTGAGATTGTTATTGTGCTTGCTTTCTATTAGCTTGCACATGTCTATAACCTCCATATCGTTCATACAGAACATCAAGCCTATCTCTTGCAGCAAGTCATAGCTCACGGTATTGTCATTGCCTTTCAAAGTCAATACAGCATAGAGGAATATCTGCCATGGCAGTTGGCGCTTTCCTTCAAGGTTGAATGTGTAAGTCTTGCCGTCCTCTGTACGGATAAGGTCGAGATCAAGCAACAAAGCTGAATAATCATCAAGTGCTTTTGCCTTCTGTGGCATCACATAGTTCTGAAGCAGTGTGCCTACATCTTTCTTTACGGTATTCTCATTAAACAGGTTCTGCTTTTCTTCCTCAATAAGCAAGCGATGCACAAAGTTCACCACATTTTGTCTGTCAAATACCTTGCGCTCTCTTTGTAGTCTTGTAAAGAGCCAATTGTATAAAGTTGCTTCCTTACTGCTTACTAACAAGAAATGAAGCAACCACAGTGTACCAAGATCCTCCACGAAAGGATCCTTGCCCTTGTCAGTATCAAGAAGATATGATGCTATAGGTTGCAATTCATCGTTCTGTGTCATGCCAAAAGCACGCATCCAATAGCGTATGCTTGCCACCATATTCTTGCCAACACCGAGTCGTATCACAGCATCGGGTGCATTGAAATCGTAATCGTTAGAAATAAAGTCATAACCTTTTTTCAACCACAAAGATTTGCAGGTGAAGGATTCGTGACCAGAGAATGTGTATTTGTTACTTGCCATTTGATTTTTAGGTTCACTATAAAAAGATAAGGATGTGACCGCTCATTTGCTTATCTTCCTTTTTGGTGACGGCCAAGTTACCATGTACACGACAAGCTAAAGCGATTCACACCCTTATACAGAGTGTGAACCTTCAATCGCTTGTTCTCGTGTACTTTTTTAGATGGCCGTCTTCAAAAGGAAGAGAACAAGAACTCGAAAGTTCTATATTGTGAGCGGAACGCTATCCACTGTCTATGTCCCCAGCTTATCGCAACTGGTGCGGCTCATACAGTTTATAGCCTTGCGGAGCGATGGGCGGGGGTTCTTATTTTGATTTTATTCTCTTTGACAGATTGTCGGGATGTCGTCTCATATCCCAAATGTCAACAATGGTTACTTCATCGTTATTTATCGTATAGATAAATTTGTTATGCTTTGATACGATATAACTCCTATATTTATAATTCTTCCTATCCGCGAGTAATGGTTCTGGTACACCTATTTCTGGAAATTTGTTTATACGTCCGTCCCAATACTCTATGGATGCGATAAAGTCATAAGCCGCTTTTTTCCCGAATTCATTGAAGATGTATTTAACGATGATTTCATATTCGCTTTCTGCACGTCGTGTCCATTTGCACTTCATAACTATATGCTATTAATTATGTTTCGCATTCGTTCGTGAACATTTTCTCCTAACACGACATCTCCATCCATCATTTGTTTTTCTGCAATATCTATACGAGAGTTTAGCTCTGCAACAGTATATGGTTTTACAGATTTGTTATGAAGTCTGCCTAGCCGTTCTGCAATAAGCGTCTGGACTTCCTCGGTCTGATTTACAATAAGTGTCCATATAGCATCTACAATGCTATTGGACGGATAGTGTATAGTTATATCCTCACGTAGAATATCTGATTCTTCCTCTGGAAGTGTGTATTTTTTTTCCATACCAAAGATGCTTTTTTTGTTTATATCCTCCAGCTTAACGCAACTGGTGCGGCTCATGCAGTTTTATGCCTTGCGGAGCGGCGGGCAGTCTTTATATATTAACGGAGATGAGTCCGTGTTATATTTCTTATGTTGTCCGTTTTCCTGGATGCTTTATGCTGACCTTGTTTATTTTAGCTATGCTTATTCTTGTGTCATTAACAACAGCATCAATAAAATGAAGATTGCCTTGGCTGTCAACCAAAACATTTGATGACTTTACATCCGATATTTCATACTGTCCATATTACCTCACCAACAATGTTTGTGACGTCCGGAATCCATGACCCAACTTCTTTAGCTCGTTCCACGACATTCCTAAGAAGGGATTGTTTATTCCCTGAGACATATCCAACATTCGTTGCTGTTCGATGGCTTCCGAGGACGTCACCTGACAGTTCCAAAACGGCTTGGATTCTCTTATCGTGTCCAAATAGTTGCTCCATTGTTTTTTCATATTTTTATTCTCTTGGTAAAAAAAATCTAATATGTCCCCAGCTTATCGCAACTGGTGCGGCTCTTGCAGTTTATAGCCATGATGAGCCTTGGGCGTATATTTTTATAACGGATGTTACTCCGTGAAATGTTTCTATTTACACCTCACCGTACAACTCGTACGTCATGCTAAGCAACTATAGACGTATCCGGGGCTTTGGAAATAAAGCTGCGACTCGGGGTTCTGAAGTGCTTCGTATATCGGCGAGTTATAGACTTTCTCGAATGCCTGAGGCAGGGTGAGTCCCTCGCGTTCAACAACAAGCCTCACGAGGTCAGTTGTCATATCCTCAACCATGGATTGGAATTCTTCTTGTGTGACTGTCATACGCGGTGAAGTAATTTAATGGTCTCAATCGCTATATTTGAACCATGGTATAGTTTCATAAGGCAAGACTACCTCCTTTCCGTTGGCAGAATGAAGCCATGCCTTCTACCATGTCGCTGAACGAAAGAGTATGAAGAATGTTGTAGTTCTCGAAGAACATTTCAACGCCCCCATAGCGTGCAATATAGTTGTAAGACTCCTTGTCCGTAAGGTGGAATCTGCGAGCAAACTCGTTGATAAGTGCAACGAGGAAGCCAATCTTATGTACGTTTTGTTCAGACATGCTATCGTTCTTTAAATTTCTTTGTTCTCTTGCAGTTTAACGCCATGCGAAGCGACAAGCGGTTCTTTATATTAACGGAGACTATTCCGTATTATTGTTTCTATTGATTAACTATAACAGATGTCATACTTTTGTTCCTAGATCTTGTATTTTTTTGAGTAATTATTTGGATTTTTCAATTAATATTCATAATTTTGCAACGGAATTCCCGGTAGTCCCTGAGTTCGCTCAAACTATCGGGCTTAGTTTTTTCTTCAAACAAGCGTCCATAAACGCTTTTTATTCTAATATGTCCCCAGCTTATCGCAACTTGTGCGGCTCGTGAAGTTTTATGCCCTACAAAGCGATGGGCGGGTGTTTTAGTATTTACTTTAACTCTTCTAAGAACTGTTGGATGTCTATTACCTCTACATGAGGGAAAGGAATTGTTTTTAAAACGGCAAAGTGTCTGTCATTTGAGACAATGTATTTTGCGTCTGCTTTTATTGCACAATCAACAAACTTATTATCGTCTTTGTCTGCTTCAATCAGTTCAAAATGATAATATACTTCTAT
>JAGHTW010000240.1 GCA_018065145.1 Candidatus Prevotella equi | reverse complement strand
GGCATGACACCAGAAGACCTTATCGCTTTCGGCGACAGCTACAACGATCTCACCATGCTGCAACTCGCCGGCAAGGGCGTTGCGATGGGCAACGCCGAACAGGCAGTGAAGGATGTAGCAGACTACGTCACCGACACCAACGAAAACGACGGCGTAGGCCGCTTCCTCGCAACCATAACCCTCTAAAATCCTTATTTTTTAGCATTTTTATCATTTTTTCTTGATAAAAGCGTACAGTATGAATAATTTTTATTAATTTTGTAGGCGTATATCACGTGTGCGGAGAACAACGCCCGTGTTATACGCCAATAAAAGGATGGAAGAGATAATAAACGAATCTCCCGAAAACGTAACGCTGGCGAATATCACCAACGGCGCCGTAGGCGTGCCAAAAAGCGAAGAGAAACATTGGTATGTGGCGCTCGTGAACCCTCGCAGCGAGAAGAAATGCGCGGACGCTCTTGCCGATGCAGGCTACGAGACATACGTGGCGACACAACGGGAGACGCATCAATGGAGCCAGGGACGTAAGAAAGTCATTGACCGTGTGGTGATATCATCCATGGTATTCGTCAAGACCGACGAAGCCGGACGTCACGATATCCTCGCACGAAAGCAGTATGTCATACGATTCCTTACCGACAGAGCAAAGGAGAAAAACCAGTTCGGTCGCGCCCCTATCGCCATAATACCCGAGGCGCAGATGCAGATGCTGCGCTATATGCTCGGCGCTGCGGAGAATCCTGTCATGATGGAGTCGCGCCACCTCGTGCCAGGCACAAGAGTGAAGGTGCTGCGAGGTTCGCTGAAGGGACTGACAGGTACCATACAACAGTTGGTAACAGGTGACACGATGCTCTATGTAGCCCTCGACATCCTCGGTTCTGCAAAGACGCTCATATCACCCAACGATATAGAAAAGCTATGAACAACGCAAAGATAATTCAGATGGCGAAGATTGCCGACCCACGAGGCAACCTCTCCTTCGTGCAAGGCGTGAAGGATATACCATTCGAGATAAAGAGAGTATATTGGATATACGACGTTCCAGGCGGTGAGTCACGTGGCTCTCATGCACACAAGGAACTGCAACAGCTCATCATTGCCGCATCGGGATCCTTTCGCGTGACACTCGATGACGGAAAAGAGAAGCAGACCTACTATCTCAACAAACCATACGAAGGACTCTATGTTCCATCAGGCGTATGGCGTGACCTCGGCGACTTCTCATCAGGAGCGGTGTGCATGGTGCTGGCAAGCGACTACTACAATGCCGACGAATATATCAGAGACTACGACGAATTCCTGAATTATAGAAAGAGCGTAAACGAATGATAGTCCCTTTTCTTTCACTTGAGGAAGTAACGGCACTGCATGGTGCAGAGATCAACGAAGCGGTGACACGCACCGTCAACAGCGGTTGGTATCTGCAGGGCAAGGAGAACAAAACGTTCGAAAAGCATTTCGCGGAGTATGTCGGTGCGAAATACTGCGTCGGCTGTGCCAACGGACTCGATGCCCTGACGCTGATCTTCCGTGCATACAAAGAGATGGGCGTGATGAAGGAAGGCGATGAGGTCATCGTTCCAGCAAACACCTTCATTGCAACCGTTCTCGCCATAACAGACAACGGACTCGTTCCGGTGCTCTGCGAACCAAAAGAGGAAACACTCGAGATAGACGACGAACAGATAGAAGGACTGATAACGCCAAAGACAAAGGCGATAGCACTCGTACATCTCTACGGACGCAATGCCTATACCGATAGGATAGGAGAGCTTTGCCGTAAGTATAATCTCAAACTCGTCCAAGATTGCGCCCAGTCCCACGGATTAAAGGTGAACGCGTCATGCGCCCACCAAGTCTCCCCTCACAGGGGAGATTTAGAGGGGTCTCTTGTGGGGTCGTTTGCCTACTCCTTCTATCCAGGCAAGAACCTCGGCGCCCTTGGCGACGGCGGTGCGGTGACGACAGACGATGAAGAACTGGCAACCATCATCCGTGCCCTTGCCAATTACGGCAGTCAGACAAAATATATCTTCGACTACGAAGGCAGAAACAGTCGCCTCGACGAGATACAAGCCGCCGTACTCGACGTCAAGCTACGCTACCTCGACGAAGACAACGCCCACAGACAGATGATTGCGCGTTACTACTACGACAACATCAGCAATCCCCTTGTCACCCTTCCCCAGCGTCTCGACGACACACAAAACGTCTATCATATCTTCCCCGTCCTCGTAGCCCCGGACCATCGCGCCGCCCTACAGGAACACCTCGCCAACAACGGCATCGGCACCATCATCCATTACCCCGTCGCCCCCCACCAGCAACAATGCTACGCCAACGCCCCATGGAATAAATATAACACCCCAACCGCCGATGCTCGCCAATTACCCATCACCGAGTCATTAGCATCTCGTGAACTCAGTCTCCCCATCGGTCCCACCATCACCCTCGCCCAAGCCCACCACGTCGTTGAACAAATCAACAAATATATGCGATAAGTAACGCATCCTATGTATTCGTACAATTATAATTCTACGTTATTAAATTGACTAGAGCAATATGGGAAACAAATTAAAAAATAAATTAGGTAAGCTACTATATGGCTACAACATCGAAAAAGAAATACAGGAAATAGATGAACGTTTCGTTGTAGCTGGTGACCCTGCATACGAACTTGATGAAAAGTTCATAGAACTACTTTTACCTCGTAATGAACAAAGCCATGTAGAAGGATTATGTGAATATGAGGTACGTGGTTATTCTATGTATCCATGTGGCATATCTAATGCCGATCATCTATACGTTAAGCATCAGGTATCTGCCGAGTTACTGCAACCCAACGATTTCATTCTTGTAAAAGTCAATCCAGACGATTACCCTGATGAGGATGTATATTTCAAGCACAAGCTTCGCAGATTTCTTTTAAACACTGACGCAAGAAACACCGTTGACCAGATTGTTGAGGAACTCAGACCAATCCAACCAGAAGCAGTCCTGCCATCATATCAGCAGAAACTTAGTACGAAACTACAAAAGTCTCTCAAACGCTATCCAGAAGCAACAAAATTCAGTCTGTCCTTCACCTTTAAGGATGGAGAATTGAGATATTCATTCCACCCTTGTGAACATTTAGAAGGAAAGGTAGAGTATGTCTATAGTCGCCATGAGAGTAGGTTGATACCAACAAAAATGTTTAGTCCATATAAATAAACTATGGAAGAATCACTCGTTTCGCATTTTGGGGTCTTTACAGCCTTCGTCCAGCTATCTGTTGCATTCAATTTCAGTTTGCTGTATCTTGAACGCAAATCTAGTATGGTACGAATTAGCGATATGATTCATGATGCATTCATCTCATTGATTAACATTCCTCTTGGATATGCTGCTAATGAGCAGAAGCGATACCGCGAAGATAATGCATCTGACAAGGAGCGTGCTGCATACATATCACTTCGTGATCAGAAGACTAAGGTTACCACCAAGGCCAATGCCCTTGTCCGTTTCCGTTTTCTTCAGTCATTAGGATCTATTATGGGCGTCTTTGGCATCCTTCAGTTATTAAATCTTTCAATGCTTGATAGAGGACAATTTTATACAGACTTTATGTTGGTATCTGGTGAGTTTACATTAGTTTATTCATTGTTCCTTTTTTGCATTCTATTGCGAGAAGGAAAGAATCCGCACGTTGTTCCCTCGTTACTTATTTATTTTTTTATTGTATTCCTGAGTTTTGTGCTAGTTAAGTTTGATTGTTTTTTTCATTGCATAGATAATATCGCAAGAGTTATTCATTGGTTACTACTTTTAGCCTACCTTCCATTCCTGTTGTTCTTTGGATACCTTTTGTGCCACTATGCCAAGCGCATTCCGCTTCTTTTCGTTATGCACAAGCAGACAAAACGCTTACATATGCTCATGGACGCAAAACGAGATCGCGCAAAAATGGTTAATAATCAGTCATATATACGGCGTGCTCCCCAATACGAACACTATATTTAATACAAGATAATATTGGGGGACGAATATCACTTTCACAGAACATAGAAAAATAATTGTAAACATTGAAAACGCATACCAATAAATGCATTAGGACGCAATATTGTTCAATTTACGAAACTCAAAATATAACGAAGAAAGGACTTAATTGAAAGTTCGCAGACCAATCGTTACTTCATTATCTTCTACAACTGATTTCGAAAATGTTTACAACACAAGAAGTTATAAAAGGAGTAAATAACATTTCTCAGCAAGAGCAAGAACTAATAAAAGCTTATCTTCAGGGAGCCATATATTGTTGGTGTAATACAGAAAGAAAGTATGACACGTTCTATGCGCGTGATTTTCTTGGAGGGAACAACACTTTCTGGGAAGGTACGCCTGTAGAGACATTGTATAACCACTATCTGCAAGTTGGAAACGGAAACCACGACTACGCTTTTTCCGAAGCAGCTAAGGCTGCAGGACGTCTTCTGAAATCCGTGCTTAACGATGATAAACGCATTTTTGAGGTTATGTAAAAGGCTACCGTTGGACAGGTCGTTAAACAGACAGTAGTCTGTATTTACTATAACGAAAGATTCAAAGGCAGAACGGTACGAATCAATATTTCTATGCTCAAGTATATTATCAAGAGAAGGACAAAGACATTTTGAAGCATACTATTGCAGATTTAAAACGTTTGATAGCGAGCGGAAATTATGAACATCTTCGTTCAATGTTAGAGGAATTAAAGAAAGAATTGGGATCATAAAGAGATGCAAATCATGTAGCGTATAATCCCCCTTTCAATCGACTACAAGATTTAGCATATATTATTAAGGTTTTGATACAACGTATAAATAATGGCTGACCAATCATTAAAATCAAAAACATTAAAAGGATTAGCTTGGCAGTTTGGACTAAAGTTTTTCAGTCAATTCTTTACCTTTTTTGTTACTCTTATACTCACACGTCTTCTTACGCCAGAAGATTATGGTGTCTGTGCACTTGCTGGAATGTTCTCTGTTCTGATGGGAATATTTGTCAATGGGAGTATGGATGCGGCACTTATACAAAAGAAAAATGCTGACGAATTAGATTACAACACAGTTTTCTATTCTTCTCTTGTAATGGGAGTCGTGATGTATGTTATTGTATTTTTTGTCGCTCCAATTATTGCTGATATTTATGACAATGATCTCATTTGCTCTATTATGCGAGTTTCTGGGCTCTCTTTGCCAATATGTGCATCAATCTTCGTCCAAAATGCTATAGTGACAAAAAGAATGGAATTTCAGAAATTCTTTTATCGTTCTTTTATTGTACAGGTGACAGCTGCCATTGTTGGTATTACAATGGCTTATAGTGGATATGGGCCATGGTCACTCGTAGGGCAGGGATTGACTTCTTGCATATTGAATGTACTTGTTATGTTTTGCCTCATACGATGGTCTCCTAAATTGGAATTTTCCTGGTGCAGATTCAGAGAGTTGTTTAGTTACGCATGGAAAAAAACTGCGGCAAATTTTATGGGGACTCTTGGCAATCAGATGAAGGGTTACTTGATAGGGTACAAATATACCTCTGCTGACCTTGCTTACTTCAATCGTGGAGAATCACTTCCTGACATGTTGAAAAATAACATAGCAGGAACAATTGATGGCGTTCTTTTTCCTGCAATCTCAAAACTTCAGGATGATAAAATAGCATTGAAACATGCATTTCGACGTTCGATCATGACAACGAACTATGCTATAACCCCTGGGCTCTTGGGACTTGCAGCGACAGCAGACAAAATAGTACCACTATTATATTCAGAAAAATGGGCACCTGCGGTACCATTTATGATGGTGGCATGTTTTTCTGTTATTGTTGTTGTCTTGAATAATTCTAACCTTCAGGTACTCTATGCGATAGGACGTACTGATGTCGTCATGAAACAGGAATTCATAAAGAAACCAGTTATGATGGCGATTCTATTTACAGCTATATTCATTAGTCCGCTTGCTATAGCCATCGGTATTCTTTTCCATAACATACACGAACTTTTCTGGACTACTTATGCAAATGCCAAATACATAAATTATTCATTAAAAGAACAATTGAATGATATAAAATACGGTCTGCTTATTGGATTGTGTATGTTTGCTTTAGTTACAATAATAGGTTTATTTATAGAAAATACTTATATTGCCCTTGCGATTCAGATAATAGTTGGATTAATAATCTACATCTCTCTTTCTGAAATTTTGAAGCCAGAGGCGTATATCTATACAAAGACACTTGTGTTAGAGAAAGTAGGAAAGAAATTTCAAAGACTTAGACGATGAGAGTCTCCATTATAGTTCCAGTATATAACGCGTCCGCATTCATTGTTAATTGTTTAAGTTCCGTTTCGAGCCAAACATTGACAGAAAAAGTGGAGTGTATTCTTGTTGAAGATTGCGGACAGGACGGCTCTGCGCAATTGATAAATGACTATATAGCAAACTACACGGGAAACGTATCTTTCCGCCTGCTTGAACAAAATAAAAACCAAGGACCTTCTGCTGCTCGCAACCGTGGCATACGTGAGGCGACAGGTGAATACGTCTTCTTCCTTGATGCTGATGACCAGATAACACCACAGTGCATAGAGACGTTATACAACATAGCAAAACAGAATAACGCCGATTATGTCCAGGGAACGTATAATGCCTCACCCCAACCCTCTCCAAAAGAGAGGGAGTCCGGATTGCCACAGTTTCTTGACAATAAAAAAGATATAAAGAATCTCCTTCTGGATTATTCAAAGATACAGTTCACACCGCACAACCGTCTTGTTCGTCGCCAGATGATTCTTGACCATGACCTGTTCTTCAACGAGCAGATTAAGGTGCGTGAAGACTTCCTCTGGATGACATTCGTTGCTAAATATGTCAATCGTTTTGCAGCAACACCGGTTGAGACATATGTCCGAGGCTTTAACGAAGATTCCCTTACTCACAACATCAACCGAGAGCGAGAGATACAGGGATATAAAGTGCTGATAGAGACGATGTGTGAAAATATTGACCCATTCCTCAGGGGTAGGCAGAAGAATCTTATTCTGGAAGCATTACTCATGGCATTAAGAGCTGGATATTATGATGACAGAGAATATCTGATTGACAAAGTAAAAAGCATTAATACTTTTTATGAGCAAACTCTCCTTAACCTTTACTTAAAGACAAACAGTAACTTTCTCTTACGAATAATCCTGAAGATTTATTCATTACAAAACTGATCTTACATAAAAATAACAAAATGATAATAAAAAATATAAATCTTACGAATTTCAGAAATTTGCAAGATGTCTCTATACCCTTTGGACGCAAATTGACCATTCTTATAGGTCGCAACGGTGTTGGCAAAACAAATTTATTAACGGCCATAACCCAGAGCCTAAGTTTTATCTTCTCCAAGAAAGGTGGCACAAAGCAATATGACTTTATTGCAAGTTCAGATCGTAAAGTAAAGGGATTCAAGATTACAGATGCAACATATTCTCAGAACAAGAAGGATTACTTGTACCCAATAGGTATAAAGGCTATTGCAGAACTGCAAGATGGCACTTCTATAGAATGGGCAATGGTGAGAAAGTCTGCTGCTAAAGGTCTGTCAGATTCATTTTTCCATTCTGCAAGAGACTTGTTTTGGGAAAAGCACCAATCCATAAACTCATTGCCTATCCTGGCTTACTTCTCTGATTCTTATCCACACATACTTTCTACTTTAGGACAGAAAATGCAGTCAATGTTGGATGCTCCTTATCCTCTACCACAAAATGTAGCGTACTACAAATGGGATGAAGAACAGAATTGTCAGCAAATATGGTTACAGTATTTTCGCAAGCAGTGGAAAAATGCGAAATGGAATCAGGCTGCAGATTCACAGAATTTTGTAGATGAGATTAATAGAATTATGATAGAATACACTTCTGATTTGGATACATGCGGAGCAATACCCGAATTTAGAATTAAAGAATTAACTGTATCACCTCGTGGTAGCGAGGATGTAGTTGAAGTTGTATTTGATAATGGTGACATAATTCCATTCAATCAGTTACCACAAGGTTACAATCGTATTCTTAGTATTGTTTTTGATCTCGCTTGCAGATCGTATATGCTTGGAAAATCAAGAAATGCCCAAGGAATATGTATAATAGACGAGATTGAGCTTCACCTCCATCCACGTTTGGCACAAGAAGCTTTAACTCGTTTGATGAAAGTCTTTCCAGAAATGCAATTCGTCGTATCCACACACTCTCCATTAGTAGTTTCAAATATCTACCAGGATGATCAAGATGACCTCATACATAGAGATACTATCATCTATCGTTTAAGTAAGAATTCTATGGGTATGTTTACATATGAGCCATTACATGACACCTATGGTTTGGACGTAAACACGATGTTGGAAAGCCATATGGAAACACCATATATAGAATCTGACCTGAAGACTCTTCGTGATGCTTTTGTCTATTGGAAAGAAGGTGGTAACGATGAGAAAGCTGCGAAGGTACTGGACCTGATAGGACGCAAATGCAGCAAGCAATCTTCTTTCTATAAAAAATTAGAAGAATACCATGGAATATATTGACAAAAGTATTAACGAGGTACAAGGAGATGGCATTGTAAAAGACTTTCTTGCTGAAGTACATGCTGTAGCTAACACATATGATGTAGGCCATGGATTGTATGACGTGATACGCTTTGGTTCATTCGCACATTATTTCCACGATATTCGTAATATATTATATAGTGAACAGAATGGAAGATGTTGTTATTGTATGCGCAGACTTGCAGATAAAAATAAAAGTGTAGAGCATCTCATTGAAAAAACTTTCCGTCCAACAGACAAGTGGCAAGATTATATGACCCCATCAACCATCTTGAATAGAAAGGTTTGTTTGGAAAGAGAGTTCATAAAAGCAAATCAAGCAAATGGATATAGCAAATTTCCACATTCAGTAGCATATCAGAATATGGTATTATCATGTAAAGGATGGATGCCTGACAATTATGCAGACTCGAAGACTTGTAATTTGAAACGTCAGCACCATCTGGTGGCTCCATTTGTACTTGTTGATACCATAAATCATGATTTCTATTACAAGAGAAACGGTTTTGCATATTGGGATAATGATCCGCATGTAAATGATCCTGCTATTAATATTCTCAAATTAAACCATAACACATTGAGAATGATAAGGCGAATATGGTTTTATGCTAAAGACAACCACATAGACATACTAAAAGTAACAGATCGTCAAGCGTTTTTATATGGTATGCTGGACGTACAAATTTATGACTTTGATAAAGATAACACATGGTCAAAGATGTTGCTCTTCTTGCGAGATAATTATTGGAATATGCTTCTGGAATTTGATTATTTCGGAACTAATAGACCTAATTTGGTTTGATTATAAATCCTAGACTATATTAATGCAATAAGCAACATTAGCAACAAACATGAGTTCTATTCATCGTGTGTTAGTAAAGTTCTATAAAATTAAAGATTAGACTAAATGATATTACTTAGTTTTGACACAGAAGAATTTGATCTTCCTCGTGAACATGGTGTAGAGATAGACATGGAGACATCCATGAAGGTCTCTCGTTATGGTACAGAGAAGATTCTTGATATACTGAAGGACAATCAGGTTCCAGCCACATTCTTTATAACAGGTAATTTTGCACAAAATGCTCCTGATCTTGTAAAGAGGATTATGGACGAAGGACATGAAGTAGCATGTCATGGAGTGGATCACTTTGTTCCAAAAGAGACTGACTTCAAGGAGTCGAAAGCAATAGTAGAGCGTATTTCGGGTATAAAGACATACGGCTATCGTCAACCGAGAATGTTTCCTGTTTCTGATAAGGAAATTAAGGAAGCTGGTTATCTTTATAACTCTTCTCTTAATCCTGCATTCATTCCTGGACGTTATATGCATCTGACAACTTCACGCACATGCTTCATGAAAGATGGCGTGCTGCAGATTCCGGCATCGGTAACACCAATTATCCGCTTCCCTCTTTTCTGGTTGTCAAACCATGTTCTGCCTCGAAGGTTGTACTACTGGATGATAAAGAGAACCCTCAAGTATGATGGATATTTCAACACATATATGCACCCATGGGAGTTTTATGAGTTAAAAGAGCATCCGGAATGGAAGACGCAAGGTATAATCCTCATGAATTCAGGAAAGGAATTGCAACACAGACTTGACTTGCTCATCAAAGAACTTAAGAAAACAGACGTGTCATTTGGTACATATACAAAGTTCGCGAAAAACTTATTAATGCATGAATAATCCTATTACTATTAGATGTCATGAGTCAAATCATGATCAAAAATCTGTGATAATGGGGGGGGCAATATTGATGATAATGTTGTTTCATTCAGGCGTACTACGTTTTGGAGAAATAGGTGTTGATATATTCCTCTTTCTGTCTGGTTATGGATTGTTTTTCTCTTTAGAAAGAAATAGTAAAAAAACTGTTTTCTATAGAAAGAGACTATTAAGAATTCTACCAACATATCTGATTGTTGCTGTTCCATATTTTATAGTACATAGCAATTCGGTATCTGAATTTCTGTTAAGACTCTCTACATTATCTGTATTAACAAAAGGAGACTTAGGAGGTTGGTGGTTTATAGGAATTATACTTGTATGTTATTTGATAGCACCTTTTCTATACAATATTCTATCAAGAAAGAATCTTTGTTTTTGGGGACTTGTTATCTATATACCATTAAGTATTTTGGTGGCTAGAAAGTTCTATACTACAGAAATTATGATTTATAGGATGCCATCTTTTTTCTGTGGTATGATATATGCGTCCTTGGGTTTTTCATTACCTTGTACAATAAAAGGAAAAGGACTGATAAATAAAGTCCCAAGTACTTTTATATCAATATTTACTTGCCTCGGTATTTTGATACTTCTGTATTATGCTATAGATAGATTTTGGACATACCGACATTTGATGATGTGCATTTGTTCTGTTCCTCTCGTACTTTCTATATCTGTTATTATGTCAAATTTGACTGGATATATTAGAAAAATTTTCGTTTTCTTGGGTGGGATAACATTAGAACTATATATGGTGCATGAATATATTGCACAATGCATAGCAGAAAAGTATCTATCTATATACAATATAGGTACACAAATCTCAACATTATCAACGACTTGTGTGGGAATTGCATTGGCTGTGACACTTGCGATATTATTAAATCATATAATTTCTATTTTGAATACTAATATATTATTATGTCACAAAAAAAAGTAACAATACTTATCCCTTGCTATAATGAAGAAGCTTCGCTGCCTGCTCTATATGAAGCTCTCTGTAAACTAATGGCAGAGAACTCCAACTATGAATGGGAAATACTGATGGTAAACGATGGTAGTCGGGATAATACAATCAGTATGATTAAAGAACTGAGAGCTAAAGATAGACGTATATGCTATGTTGATCTCTCACGTAATTTTGGCAAGGAGAATGCAATGCTTGCAGGCTTTGACAATGCCACAGGTGATTGCATGGTGATAATGGATGCTGACCTTCAACATCCGCCACATGTTATACCTGAGATGCTTAAGAAGTGGGAAGAAGGTTATGAGGATGTCTATGGCAAACGTCTTACACGAGGAAAGGAATCATGGTTAAGAAAGCAGGTATCTCTTCTTTACTACCGACTCCTTCAGAAGTCTGCCCGCTATGACATTCTTCCCAATGTCGGTGATTTCCGCTTACTTGACCGTAAGTGTATTGATGAACTTAAGAAATTGCGCGAGACAGAACGATACACCAAAGGTATGTATGCTTGGATTGGCTTCAAAAAGGCGTCTGTTGACTTCGAAACACAGGATAGAGTGGCTGGAGAGTCAAGTATGAGTTACAGTGCTTTGGTTCACCTGGCTGCAGCAGGTATAACATCGTTTACTGTAGCACCACTTAAATGGTCTATCTTTATCGGTATTCTTGCATCAATAGCTGCATTTGCCTTTATGATATATATCCTCGTAAATACGTTAATCTATGGTGATCCTGTAGCAGGCTACCCAACCATGATGACAGTAATTCTATTTCTTGGAGGAGTACAGTTGTTGTCTCTTGGCATCATAGGCGAATATCTAGGAAAGATATTTAACGAAACAAAGGGAAGACCTGCGTACGTGGCAAGGGAAATCGCTAAGAATAATCAAGAATGAAGTGAGAAGAAACAATATGTTAAAATCAATTCAGAATAAAACAAATACGCTATTCTGCACATTATTTATACTGATATGTGGAGTCGCATTCTATTTGCAGGATGTGTATTACTATCCTGGAGGAGATGACATTTTCTATAAGTTTGTGCTTGATAACCCTGATATGGATATGAACGCACAGCTGTTAGCATATCCCCATAGAATGGTGGAAACTTGGAGTGACATCTTTTCATCACAGTATGTACACTACATCTGTCATAGCGGTCGATATATTGTTCATATTTTCGTACAGGCATGCACCTCGTTTCTATCTCGTCCCTCTGTCGCTTTTTTGAATAGCATATTCTTCGCAATAACTGTTTTTGCACTGGGTTATTTGTTAAAAGGCAATGATATCAAGAAAGGTGTTATCATCGCTGCAACTTCATTAATCGCATTCGCGCCCGATGTAATCAATACAATGTTTTGTCAGATTGCCGTGGCTGTTAACTATATGTGGGTTATGGCAATGTGGCTGATATGGTTGATTGTTTATGAGAATGTACAACAAAAATCGGCTAAGAACTCGATAACAAAGGACATCGTGCTGTTGTTCTTCAGCACGTTCGTTGGCGCATTGCATGAAGGCTTTACCATAGGCTTTGGTGCTGGAGTATTCTTCTATATGATGTTTCATTTCAGGAGTATCAAGCGTACAGAAATATTGATGCTCTTCGGAGGCTTCATCGGAGCATGTTTCGTAATATTCTCTCCAGGTAATTTCGGTTTTGGCGGTGCAGGAGCTTTGTTTACTGGAGCGTCACATCTCCTTTTTGACATGAAAACATATATACCTCTGTGGGTTGCCTTGCTGACTTTGTTTGTACATATATGTGTATCATGGAAGAAGACGTTAGATTTTGTAAAAGAAAATGTACTTTATGTTACTGTCGTTATAGTAAATCTCGCTTTCGCATTTGTTATTGCATACACTCATGATCGTCAACTCTTTCCAGTGTCATTCTGTCTGTTGATACTGACAATACGTTTATGGCAAACCGACATCATAAAGATTCCTAAATATGTTAGATATGGAACTTTAGTTCTGATGGTTTTATACAGCATAGGAATATATATACCGATGACGCAATTGCGAAAGGACGTTTTTCTTGGACATAGTGATGTTATGTCTCAACTGTTGAATACGGACAGCAGAATTTTGGTCTCTGACAAACATGATGCGGCAGTAAATAGACGAAGTAGCAGTTGGATAGGTAGTAGATACATAAATATCGACGGATTGGATTATTTCCATTCTTTTTCTATTCTTAAGACACAAGATAAAGATCCTGACTATCTGGAGGCAATAATACCATTGCCAGTAGAAAGAATGGTCAGTGAGTATGAAAAGAACGTTGATTCTTTGGGGATTGCTCACATTGAAAATGTCTATGTCGTAAAGAATAAAAAGGATGTGAAACTGAATGATATAAGTTGGAACATAGTAACAACACAGTACAACCCGAAGAGACAATGGGATATGGGTATAAAAGCTACATATCGATTTAAATATGAAGATTCGTATTATTATATCTTCAAATGCGGATGGAAGATCTTAGAATCCAAGTCTGTGGATATTAAAGAAAGTTGATAAAAATAAACACATGACATACGCACCAATAGCACTATTCACATATAATCGTCCTGATAAGACACAACGGGTCCTTGAAAGCCTTGTGCAGAATGCGGAGGCAAAAGACTCAGACCTTTTCATCTTCTCCGACGGACCTAAAAACGAGAAGGCAATAGAAGGAGTAAAAGCCAACAGAGAATACTTACACTCATTCAAAGACTCCCTCCTTAATAGGGAGGGCTGGGGTGGGTCTATCACCATCATCGAACGTGAGAAGAACTGGGGACTCGCCAACAGCCTTATTGCTGGTATCACAGAAGTCGTAAATAAGTATGGCAGAGTAATAGTAGTGGAGGATGATCTTATCCTTTCCCCTTATTTCTTGAAATTCATGAATGATGGACTTGAGAAATATGAGAATGAAGATAAGGTAGGTGCAATTTCGGCATATGTATATCCTTCAGAAAACAGTTACCCAGAGAACTTCTTTCTGAGATATTTCCTTTGTTGGGGATGGGCAACATGGAAACGAGCATGGGATCTATTGGAAATTGATTCTCGTATTCTTCTTCGAAGGATGCGTCTTAAAAAGAAAGCTTTTGATGTGGGAGGCAATGCTGGTGCATATGGTAATTTATATTGCACAAAGGTTGGTTTAGTTGATTCTTGGTGGATTAGAATTTATGCGTCTTGGTTTCTTGCTAACAAACTGACGTTATATCCTGGTATGTCGTTGGTTTCCAATGGAGGGGATGATGGCAGTGGAACGCATTCTAAAACCTATAGGGAAACGTCTCCAACGGATATTGAGATTTCAATGACTCCAGTATCATTAGTTGACGTGAAAGTAGAAGAGAGTCAGATTGCTTATCAGAACTACAAAAAATATTTTGATGATAAGGCTGCTAATTCATCTGTTTTGTGTCAGTTGAAGTCTTTTCTTCGTAGATTATTATACATAGACTGCAGATAATGAAATACTTTGTTAAACATTTGCTTCTGTATATATACAACAAATTATATAAACGGCATTTGGTTACTTTTTTTTGGTCTTCTTATTTCTCTCATCGTTGCAACTTTGAGGGAAGAAACTTTGTAGGTCGTGGAGCAAACTTCTTTGGCTCACTTGGTTATGGAACTTATGTTGGTGACGAGAGTTTGATGAGCGCAAAAGTTGGTCGCTTCTGTTCTATAGGCTCACGTTGTAAATATATTAATACCTCACATCCTTTTAAGGAGCCTTTTGCTACCACTTCACCAATCTTCTTTTCTTGTAGTGCGGGAAGTTTTGCCGGGCAACGTAGTTTTGCTACAAAGCAGATGTATGAAGAATACAAATATTATGACAAATCAAAAGAACTGGTCAACAGAATCGGCAATGATGTCTGGATTGGTCTTGATGTAAGACTTGTTGGAGGCATAACTATAGGTGATGGTGCCGTGGTACTGACACAAGCATTTGTAACAAAGGACGTTCCACCTTATGCTATCGTAGGTGGCATTCCCGCCAAAATCATCGGATATCGTTATGATAAAGAAACCATAGATTTTCTTCTCAGAACGAAGTGGTGGGAGAACGATGAAGAGTGGTTCAAGGAGAATTGGGAGTTAATGTGTGATATTGATAAACTTAAAGATTATTATAAGGATGATGCATGTCATTAAGCATAAAAATAAAATAATGAAGGAAAAGTATATCTATACATTTTACTTGTGTTTGTTAATTCTTCTATCTGTTTTGGTTACAATGAAGGTAGTGACGTATATTACGTCTCAATATAGCTATTATTCGTTCGAGGTAAGTGACTGGCTTATTAATTATGAAGGAGGTTTTGTTAGGAGAGGATTGGTAGGTGAAGTTTTGTATGAGTTATATTCAATCATACCATTTTCAGTCAAATCGGCAATAAAGATAATCAATTGCATAACCTTCTTTTGCGCTACAATTATTATAGTAAGAGTTTGTGCATATTTGAGAACAAGTATCTTACCTTTCTTGACAATATTTTGTGGGGCAATTTCTACACTTGGATGGTATCGGCGCGATTTTTTAGTGTTGCTCGTTGCTTATTTTGTAATTATGTTACACATAAGACAATTAAAGAAATGTAATGGGAGGGCTGTTTTTGTCTTATCTCAAATTCTAATGATATTGTTGATGCTTATTCACGAAGCTTCTTTCTTCTTTGTATTTCCAATACTTTTATTGATTACATGGTTTATTTCTTCAGGGACAGTATTAAAACAAAGAAAGATACAAATTTGTGCAAAATACTTTATTATGCCATTAATATCGATGGCAGCTATCACTCTTATGAAGGGTAATGAAGAAATCGCAAACTCTATATGGAGGTCATGGAGTAATTTATTTGTCCGATATCCAGAGGAGAATATACCTGATATAGGTGCCGGTGTCCGCTGGCTTACGAATGGAATAAAAGATACTACAGAGTTTCATTTAGACTTGAATTTCCAAATGCATTTGGGAATATTAGCCATCACGAAAAACATCATAATGCTATTGATTACTCTTTTCACTACGTATTTCTTGATGTTAAGAAATCTATATGTTGATTTTTGTAATAAAAGAATTATTTATTCTGAAAATAACACTGCCATTGCAAATACTCTATTGATTCAGTTATTTTTTATGACACCAATGTTTATTTTTTTATCAACTGATTATCCAAGGACTATTTTGTATTGTGTAGTAACTTCCGTTTTTATCGTATATTCTTTAAAAAAATATAATTTGACAATTTATTATCCTAAAACAGGTAGTGATATTTCACTTAATATTAATAAATATGTGGAGCGTAGTAATATCTATTCGAATCCATGTTTTTACTTTTCTATTGTTCTATTATATCCAATAAGTCAATTCGGGTATATTAGATTACCTTATGATTGTTTATTGTATAAGTATTTAAGTTTTGTAAAGTATTGTATATTAACAACCTACAAGTATTAATGCGTATGGTGTCAATTATTGTTCCCTTATATAACGCTGAGAAATATCTCAGAAAATGTCTTGATAGTATTATTGGTCAGACATTCGAAGATTGGGAATTAATTCTAGTTGATGATGGAAGTAAAGATGCTTCTGGAAATATTTGTGATGAATATTCTCAAAAAGATTCTCGCATCAAGGTGTTTCACAAACCAAATGGTGGAGTCAGTTCTGCCAGAAATGTAGGAATAGAACATACATGTGGAGATTGGATTACTTTTGTTGATGCAGACGATTGGCTTGATGAATGTTTCTTAGAGAATATCTTAGATGTACCTTTCAATGATGCTGATTTCATAATTGGAGGCAACACAATGGTTGGTCATAGAAATGAAGTGAATAAGTATTGTAAAAATCCAATTAAAAGGAATATCCGAGAAATAGATTTTTCAAGCAATAAATGTTTATTTCTATTCTATTTTCCTTGGGGAAGATTATTTAATACAGATATAATTAAACGTAATAAAGTTAAATTCCATGAAAATATGAGAATAGCAGAAGACTCAGATTTTATAATACAATATCTGAGTTTCTGCAATAACCTTGTTTTGCTCCCTACGTCAGATTATATACATAATTGCGGTGCCGGAGTTACCCTATATTCTTTGACATTTAGAGAATTCAAAAATTATCAAACCAATTTCATACAAGACAGTGAACTTTTTTATGGTTTTCATTTAATAAACATCAATTTTGTCAGAGATCATTTTATTATGGTTTTGTTTTCTTTCTATTTACAAAGACTTAAACACCTGCATACTATAGATGAATACTATAAACAAACAAAACATTGGAATATACATAGTTGGAACAAAACAGCTAGTATGATGAAGTATAGTTGGTTTAAAAAGAATGTTTATTATGTTTTTTTTGCAATTCCTTACATTGGATATTTATACCAGAAATTGAGACAGATAAAGATATAATTATACTCAATAAAAACAAAAACACTATATGAAAGTAGTTCTTTTAGCTGGTGGTTTTGTTTACACATAATTGAACAAAGATGTTTTAATCCCGTTTACTGAATCTTTTAAAAAGTAGTATATAGTAATATATTCCTGATAATGAAGAAAAATGCAATAATCCTTGCAGCTGGTAAATCCACTCGCTTTGCTCCATTTACTTATGAACGTCCAAAAGGTCTCTTTCGTGTAAAAGGTGAAATACTTATTGAGCGTCAGATAGAACAACTTATCGAGGCTGGAGTAGAAGAAATATTTGTTGTCGTTGGATACATGAAGGAGAAGTTCTTCTATCTTGAGCAGCAATACTCTCAAGTACACCTCATTATCAATAATAAGTTCGGTTCTAAAGGCAATTTGTACTCATTATATGTAGCTAAGGACTGTCTCCGCAACTCGTATGTGTCTTATGCCGATTACTACTTCACGAATAATCCGTTCTTGGAGGATAGAAGCGAGCGTACGACAGAGAAGGGAGAATTCTATTATAATCGCTCATATCATGCTTGCGTGTATCGTGAAGATAGGTTCAATGAGTTCAGTTGCAAAATGTCAGATGCCAACATTATCACAGAAGTAGACTTGGGGGGGGCAAATCAGTATTCAATGGTGGGTCATGCATATTTCAATGAGACGTTCAGTAAACGATTCGTAGAATTCTTAGATAAAGAAATTAATGAGTTTCGAGTGAGCTCACTCTTTTGGGAAGAGTATTTTGAACGTCATATTAAGGATTTGACACTTTATACAAAGCCGCTGAAAGAGAGCGACTTTTTTGAATTTAATTGTATTGAAGACCTTTGCCAATTTGACTCAGACTTTCTATACAATGTAGATTCTGATATCATTAAAAACATTTGTGATACTCTGAACTGTAATCCGAATGGCATAAAGGATATTGCTGTAATAAATGCAGGCTTGACCAATGTTAGTTTTAAATTCACAGTAGATGGTATCGAATATGTCTATCGTCACCCTGGTGGGACAGCTGGCAATCTTATAGATCGTACAGCTGAAATGTTTAGTCAGTTGACAGCAAAATCTTTAAATGTTGACAAATCTGTCATAACAATGACACTTGGGGGGTGGAAACTGTCATATTGTGTGCAAGATCTAGTTGAGTGCGACTTCCGTAAGTATCCTGAGCAGATGAAAAAAGGAATGGAATATCTACGCAGAATGCATGCTGTGGATGTTTCAACGGATGCCGTCAAGCAGAAGTTTGCAGCGATTGCCGAAACAATGCCAATGACAGCCGAGGAGAAGGAGGCTTATCTGAATGCACTTGTGCGTGTGGATGCCGACAAGTTGGTGAAGGACTTTGATGATGTACAAGAAGGTCTGAAACTGATGCGAATTGCTTCAGCCACCAAGGGCAATCTATTGAGCGAATTTGCAGAAGAAATAGAGAAGGTAAAGCGACTGGATGCATACGTGAAGGCAGATGCAGAACGTCTTGGTTATAAGAAGGTTTGCTGCCATAACGATATTTACGAACCAAACTTTCTTGCAACGAAGGATGGTGACCTGTATCTTATCGATTGGGAATATGCGGGTCTCAACTATGCAGCCAACGACCTTGCTTGCTTCTTCTGTCGATACATGTACGAAGATGCAGACATCGAGAATTATATGAAGGCATATTTTGGTCGCGAACTGACAGCAGATGAACATCGTTTCTATATTGCCTTCATAGCTCTTTGTGGCTTCTACTGGATGGGTTGGGGCTTGTACAAGGGTTCAGTAGGTGATGACGACGGCTTCTTCTTCCTCCCAGCATATCGCAACTTCCATCGTTTTATTGATGTAGCACTCGAATCATACGAAAAATAACAGAATAATGAAGAATATTGCAATTATACTTGCTGGAGGTGTCGGCTCTCGTGTAGGAGCTGGTATCCCCAAACAGTTTATCGAAGTATTAGGCAAGCCAATTATTGTCTATACTATGCAAATTTATCAGCAGCATCCTGATATTGATGCTATCGAGGTGGTTTGTCATGCGTCTTATATAGACTATCTGCGTGGGCTCGTTGAAAAGAATGGCTTGACCAAAGTTCAGTGGGTAACCAATGGTGGCGAGACATTCCAGGACTCATGCATGAACGGTATTCACTTTCTTGCTGACAAGATTAGCCAAGAGGACAACATTCTAATCCACTATGCAGCTGCACCTTTTACAACACAAGAGGAAATTACAGATTCAATCCGTGTATGCAAGGAAAAAGGTAATGCGGTTTGTGGCATTCCTTGTTTCCAATTGATGGGTACACGAAATGATGGTGATGTAAGCAAAGAATGGGTGGATCGTGACAAATATATTCAAATTACTTGTCCATACTGCTTCAATTATAGCTTTGTTCTAAGTATCTATAAAGAAGCAGCAGAGAAGAATTTGCTAGACAAAGTGGAACCGCATACCACTACTCTTATGCAGCATTTGGGACACGAGTTATATTTGAGTAAGGGTTATCAATCAAATCTAAAAATAACGACAAAAGAAGATCTGAGATTATTTGAAGGTTGGTTAGTAAAAGATGTAATTATATGAAAAAAATATCAGAGCAAGAAGCTAAACAAATTCGTTTAGATTTATTGTCAGAACTAGACTCCTTTTGCAATAAAAACAATATAAAGTATTTTCTTGGTTTTGGAACACTGATAGGGGCAATTAGACACAATGGATACATACCTTGGGACGATGATGTTGATATATTGATACCTCGTCCTGATTTAAATAAGTTAGAGAAGATATATATTAATTCTGAAAGATTTGAATTAATTAATAATAGAGAAAAAGAAAATGATTTAATATATGGATTTGACAGACTGATTGACAAACGAACAATACAAAAAATCGGAGAGTTTAAAACACATGGAATAAACATTGAATTATATCCAATAGATGCATGTCCAAGTAGTGTTTGTGTTAGATTCTTGTATTTATTTATAATGCATTTCTTGTTTTTGATCGAAAATAAAATATATCATTATGTTATTTTTAAGGCAATTGCAAAAAAATGGCCATATAATAAATTAAAGATACTTCCTATATATTTATTTATAAAAATGTATTATAAAATCGGTAGTATCTTTAAATATAACAAGAGTAAATATGTATGTGTATTGTTTGGCAATCCATATAAACTTAAGTCTATGGATTCTCGTTGGTTTATATCAGGTAATTATCATACATTCGAAAATCTTAAATTAATGATACCATGTGGCTACGATGAATATCTAAGTCAAATTTATGGTAACTATATGAAACTTCCTCCAATAGAGAAACGAATTCCTTCTCACAATAATACTTATTTTTGGAAAAAATGAAAAAATATTTTATTATAACAGTTGACACCGAAGGAGATAATCTTTGGGTATACAATCATGGTGATGAGATTACTACAAGTAATACAAATTACATTGTAAGATTTCAGGATCTATGCACAAAATTTAATTTTGCGCCTGTATATCTGACAAATTTTGAGATGATTAATGATAATGGATTTGTTGATTTTGTAAAACCACTTTCACATGCAAATAAGTGTGAGGTTGGAATTCATATTCATGCATGGAATAATCCTCCCATATATCAGTTCTCAAAAAATATAAACCAACAGTCTTATTTGATTGAATATCCTATTGATATTATGCGTCAGAAATTTCAAACTACATATAATCTGATATCAGAAAAGATAGGTATTAAACCAGTTTCACATCGAGCAGGTCGTTGGGCAATGAATAATCAATACTTTAAAATCCTTGAAGAATTTAATATTAAAGTTGATTGCTCATATACACCGCATGTGGACTGGAGTAGAAACATCGGAGCAAGAACTGGAGGAAGTGATTATACAAATGTTGGTAACGAAATAAGAATGATAGGTAATGTACTAGAAGTTCCTATGTCCATCTTTAAAACTAAAGAAAAAATTCGAATTGGAAAGAAGCAACAATTAATTAACATATTGTGTTTTAAAGCACAACCAAAAAAAATAATATGGTTGCGACCAGCTCAATCTTCTTTAGAAGACATGAAAAAAAATGTAGATTTTGTCTTGGGCGAAGAGTCATTGGACCATTTAGAGTTTATGATACATTCGTCCGAATTGATGCCAGGAGGGAGTCCTTATTTCAAAAATGAAGAGTCTATCGAAAATCTTTATCAAGTTATGGAAGAATTATTTAAATATATTTCTTTCAAAGGGTTTGTTGGATGTACATTAAAAGATTATTATAATTATGCAATGTCCCAAAATTAAAGTCGTAGAACTTATAAATGGTATTGTTGATGCAGGAGCAGAAACTATTGTAAAAGATTTTATCGTTAAACTTGATAAAACAATGTTTGAAACTTATCTTTTATGTGAAAGAGAATGTTCTAAAGAATCTGCAAATGTTAGAGCCATTATACAGAATGGTAACGAGATTTTATCTCCTTATCCACTTGTTAGTAATTCTATATTGAATAAGTTATACAGAAAGATATTGATGCTATTTCGTTCTTCTCGGGAAAATAACGTTTCTAAATATATTGAGGAACAAATAATGCGGATACAACCAGATGTTATCCATGTCCACATGAAAATGCTTCATTATTTAATTCCAATAATTGATAAATTAAATAATACGCAAATAATATATTCATGTTATAGTGTTCCTTCAAGATATTTTAATGAGACTGATTGTAAAGAAGAATTACTGTCTGGTAGAATACTAGTGCAAAAAGGTCGTATTCGTTTCACGGCAATGCATGCTGAGATGAAGAAAGAAATTGATGACATATTCAATATAAAAAATACAATTATTCTAAAAAACGGATTGGATTTAAACAAATATGCTCCACTAAGAAACAAGAAAGAGTTCAGAAGAGAACTTGACTTGCCAGAAGATGCGTTCATTATCGGACATTTAGGACGTTTTATATATATAAAAAATCATGATTTCCTTGTAGATGTGTTTTATCAAACTTATATACGAAATCCAAATGCGTATTTATTATTGATAGGAGAAGGTAGTGAAAGAGAAAAAATTGAATTAAAGTTGCATAACTATGGATTGGGAAATAGATATAAGATTCTGTCACATATTGATAATCTTTCCCCTACTTATAATGCAATGGATATTTTTGTTTTTCCTTCTTTGTTTGAAGGTATACCAAATGCATGTATTGAGGCTCAAGCTTGTGGATTACGATGTGTTATTTCTTCTACCATTACAAAAGATGTTTTCATTTCTGAGAAAGCAATACCGGCAGATCTAACAGATTCTCCACAAAAATGGGCAGAAATTATTTTGGATAGCTCAATAACAGGTCCATATAAATCTAACATAAGTGAGTTTAATATTGATTCTGTAATGAGAATAATAGAAAAAATGTATAATAAAAAATGTTCAATTTAGATAAATTTATAGGTAATTCGGTAACTGGTCGTACAATCTCAATGTTTGCTCCTGATATTGAAGCAAACAAAGAGAGACTGACTCATGAAATTAAGGATAAGACAGTATGTGTGATTGGTGGAGCTGGTTCTATCGGATCATCGTTCATAAAGGCCGTTCTTCGTTTCGAGCCTAGGTCTGTTGTTGTTGTTGACCTCAACGAAAACGGACTTGCAGAACTTGTTCGTGATGTTCGTTCTACCGAAGGACTTTATGTTCCCGAAGAGTTCCGTTGCTACACCCTCAACTTTGCCGACCCAATCTTTGAGCGCATCTTCCGCGAGGAGAAAGGTTTCGATATCGTTGCCAACTTCTCCGCTCACAAGCACGTGCGTTCTGAGAAGGATAAGTACTCTGTTCAGGCTCTAATTGAGAACAACGACATCAAGGCAAAGAAGCTCATGGATCTGCTGACCGTTTATCCTCCAAAGCACTTCTTCTGTGTGTCAACCGACAAGGCTGCAAATCCTGTCAACATCATGGGTGCTTCTAAGCGCATCATGGAAGACCTCGTGATGGCATACAATCAGCATTTCAAGGTTACAACCGCTCGCTTTGCCAATGTAGCATTCTCCAACGGTTCCCTTCCTGATGGATGGATTCATCGCCTCCAGAAGAAGCAGCCTCTGGCAGCACCTTCTGACGTGAAACGCTATTTCGTTTCGCCTGAAGAGTCCGGTCAGATCTGTATGCTCGCTTGTATCCTTGGCAATGGTGGTGAGGTATTCTTCCCTAAGTTGGGCGAAGACCAGATGCTCACCTTCTCTGCTATCTGCGATGAGTTCGTCAAGGCTGAAGGCTTCACTAAGGTAGAGTGCCAGAACGATCCTGAGGCAAAGAAGTATGCAGCCGAAATGTCATACGAAAGCGAGACCTATCCTGTTGTTTATTTCAAGTCAGATACCACCGGTGAGAAAGCATACGAAGAGTTCTATGTCCCTGGCGAAAAGATTGACATGGAGCGTTTCAGTAGCCTCGGTGTAGTATGCGAAAGCACTCGCAGACCTATGAATGAGGTTAACGACTTCTTCTGCGAGCTTGAAGGCATCTTTGCAGCAGAAGACTTCACCAAAGCACAAGTAGTAGAATCCATGAAGAAGTTCATCCCTAACTTCGAACATGAGGAGAAGGGAAAGAATTTGGATCAAAAGATGTAATCACTATGAAGATAGCAGTAGCAGGTAGCGATGGCTTTGTTGGACACAATGTGTGTGCTCAACTAGAAGCCAAAGGGCATACCATCTTTAAGATAGACATCACTAATGGCATGGATCTTTGCGACAATGCCATTATCGACCAGATAGAGCCAATAGACTGTTTTATCCATTTGGCAAATCTCGTCTTTGTGCCGGCATCTTATCAGGATCCAGAGAAGTTCTATCGCATCAATTATCTCACAACCCTCAATGCACTTGAGATTTGTCGTAAGCACAATGCTCGTCTCATTTATGCAAGTTCCTACATCTATGGTAGCCCTCAGTATCTGCCTGTAGATGAGAACCACCCTGTTTGTCCGTTCAATCCATACGCACAAACCAAGGTGATTTGCGAAAAGATGTGCGAGGGTTACAATCGCGACTTCAAGGTGAAGGTAAGCATTCTTCGCCCTTTCAACATCTATGGTGTCGGCCAGAAGGGAATGCTCCTCATTCCAGAGATCATGGGCCAGATTAAGGAAGGCAAGAAAGAAATCCAACTAAAGGCAGCTTCTCCTCGCAGAGACTATGTCAATGTGGTGGATGTGGCTGGTGCTTTTGTGGCATGTACTGAAGATACCAACGATTACAATGTCTATAACGTATGTTCGGGTACAAGTGTTTCTGTACGTGAAGTCACAGAGATTATTAACAAGCATCTGAAGGAGAAAGTCAGCTTCACCTTTGCTGAGTCTGATCGCCCTAATGAGGTGAATGAAACTCTTGGCAGCTGCAAGCGTCTTGAAAGCATCGGTTGGAAGAATACCCTTACTTTCGAGGAAGGTATTATTGAGATATTGAAATCAGAGAATCTTTAAAATCGCATTCAATATGGGAATAGGCAAGATAAAAAATAGAATCATAGCTCCGGACTGCACTATCCTGGAAGCGATGAAGAAGATGGACGAGATCAAGATGAAGATACTGTTCGTCTTTACGGAAAATAAGTTTGAAGGTATTTTTACTCTTGGTGATATACAGCGTGCCATCATCAAGGGAAGTGCACTTACTGCACCCGTTAACGATGTACTCGACCGTAATAAAATTTATGCTGATGCCTCAGAATCTCTGGACTGTATCAAAGACAAGATGAAGGGCATTCGTGCTGAATGTATGCCTGTAGTCAATGGCTCAGAGTTGGTTGAGGTGTATTTCTGGGAAGATCTTTTCGGAAAGGGAGAAGAGCGCAAACTTGACCTCATTGACCTTCCTGTTGTAATCATGGCAGGAGGAAAAGGCACTCGCCTAAAACCTATCACAAATGTCATTCCCAAACCTCTCGTTCCGGTAGGTGATAAGACCATTCTTGAGGTTATCATGGATCAGTTCGAAGGCATTGGCTGCAAGAAGTTCTACATGTCTGTCAACTACAAGGCTGACATGATGCAGTTCTACCTCTCTCAACTCGACCACAAGTATGACATCGAGTTCTTCATGGAGGATAAACCTCTTGGTACCATTGGTAGCGTATCGTTGCTGAAGGGCAAGATAACAACCCCATTTTTTGTCAGCAACTGTGATAGCATCAACGAGCAGGACTATCGTGCTGTTTATGATTACCACAAGAGTAACAACAACGATATGACCATAGTCACCCTCGTCAAGAGTTTCAAGATTCCATACGGAGTTATCGAAACAGGCGAAGATGGTTTGATGCAAAGCCTGCATGAGAAACCTGAGCATACCTATATGGTAAACTCTGGTGTCTATATTCTGAATCCAGAACTAATTGATGAAATTCCAGAAGGCGAGTTCTTCCATATCACCCACTTGATGGAGAAGGTCAAAGCACGTGGTGGTCGTGTAGGCTGCTTCCCTGTAAGTGAAAACGCATGGCATGACATGGGCGAATGGCCTGAGTATTTAAAAATGATTAATGTCTTTTGAGTAAGGATTGTTTCCCTCTGTGAAGTTATAATTATGAAGAATTTTGTTATATACACAATAATGACGGGAGGGTATGACAACATTCTCCAACCATTGTATGTTGATGATAGGTTTGACTACATATTGTTCTCGAATGATTTTAAGGAGAAAACTATAGGTGTATGGGAAGTAAGGCCTATTATTAATGTTGTTGATCTATCTGATAATAAAAGATTGTCACGTTATCCAAAGTCTCATCCAGAAGCGTTACTTAGTGAATATGATGCCTCATTGTACATTGATGCAAATTTACAAATTGTAGATAACTGGATATATAATCGCGTTGTAGAACTCTACAATGCAAACATAGAATATGCAGGTGTTAAACTTGTAATCTCAGGAAGAGACTGCATCTATGATCACATGCTTGATATGTGTATTATGGGTGTAGAACATGATTATAATGCTGCCCGCCAATGTCATGTGATGTTACAGCAAGGTTTCCCTTCTCACTTTGGTCTTAACGAGAACAATATCATTTATAGAAAGCATACGGACAAGATGAAGACCGCTGACGAAGAATGGTGGTGGTGGATTACTAATTATTCTTTTAGGGATCAGTTTTCGTATATGTTCTGTTTGTGGAAGCATAATATTGCTATAAACTACATTTTCCCAGAAGGAGAAGATTCCAGAAATAGTTCACATATCAATTATATTCAACACGATAATAAGAAGACAACTAAAAGAATTGTTAAAAAGGGATTCTTTGAATATCTCCGAAATCGTAGTTGTTCATATAATACGGAACTTTATTATTCCCAATGGAAAGATTTATGTAAGAACGAAGACTACTCTAAACAATTAGTTCTGTGGGGCGCAAAAATATCATTTTTTAATATCCATAAAATTATAGGAGAGATATTATATAGAGTTATAAGAAAAACAATGAAGATAATTAATTTCTAACGATGATTCTAATAATGGATAGAATACTTGGAATAGACGCAGTTGCAGGCATCATGATTATCAATATGATTCTCGGGCATTTTGGTTCAAAACCAGAATGGGCACCACTTGATTATCTTTGTATATTCATGCCATGGTTTTTCTTTAAGTCAGGTATGTTTTATAAAAAAAAGGGGTTACGAGATGTAGCAATGGGGGGGGCGAAAAAGTTATGTTATCCTTTTATAACGTTTTCAATAGTCGGTTGGTGTGTACATAGTATATTCATGTATATTCAACATGAACATAACTTTGTTCATTATTTTGCGACACCAATTAAAGAATTATTAATGTGCGGCTCCATACAAGGAAACTTGGCATTATGGTTTTTGTTGTCATTATATTTCGTGAATATTTTATATACATTCTGCATAAATAAAAAAGTAAACAAACATGTGATCTTAATTTTTTGTGTAATTATAGCCTGTATTTTGTATGAAGCAGGTATTATATATCCATATTATTTGGCAAATACGATATTAGGATTAGCATTTTATTGTGCAGGTAATATGTATGCCAAAAAACAGTATGAAGTGAAATATGGGATAGTTTCTCTAATTGTCTCATTAATAATATTTTCATGTTGTTATTCCAATATTAGTTTTAGAAATAATGAGTTGACGTCAGGTTACTATCTTTTGGCATGCTTGTTTGCTGTAACTGGCTGTATAAGTATTAATTTCGTATTTCTTAAAATTCCATATAACTTTGTCTTGCTATCATGGATTGGTCGCAATTCAATGATTTTATATGTTACACATTGGATTATGATTTATGTGTATAACATAATCGTCACTTTATGTAATTATCAACCAACGAATAAAGCATTAGAACAAACATTCGCATATATTATTCTTTCACCAATAATAGTTTATATCTTTAAAAAAACAAGATTCAAATATCTCATAAATTTTTGATAACAAATTATGAACCCTCAAATATTAGCATTATATCTTCCTCAATTTCATCCTTTTCCAGAGAATGATGAGTGGTGGGGAAAAGGATTTACTGAGTGGACGAACGTAGGAAAGGCAAAGCCTTTGTTCAAAGGACATTATCAGCCTCGTGTACCTGCTGATCTCGGTTATTATGACCTTCGTCTGCCTATTGTTCGTGAGCAACAAGCGCAACTGGCTCGCGAAGCGGGTGTGACGGCGTTCTGCTATTGGCACTATTGGTTTGCAGGCAGACGTTTATTGGAGGATGTTTTCCAAGAGGTACTTGATAGTGGTAAGCCCGACTTCCATTTCTGTCTTGCATGGGCTAATCATACATGGCGTGCAGTTGGTTGTACTGCTGGCGATGAACGTCCTGATATTCTCATGGAACAGACTTATCCTGGTATTGAGGATGCAAAAGCACACATGGAGTATCTGTTGACTGCATTCAAGGATCCTCGATATGTAAAGATTGATGGTAAGCCTTATCTGTTTATCTTTGATCCTGTACAGTTGCCACAATTGTATGTTGATACTTTCCAACAGATGGCAAAAGATGCGGGATTCCCTGGACTTTACCTTGTTGCAAATCTTAGCGATAATACTATTAAGCCTGAAGTCATGACTGCGAAAGGCTACGATGCTGTTACCTATTGCAATATCCTAGGCCATGCAAAGGCTAGGGAGACATTCTGGGATAAGGTAAAGAAAAATATCAATGCCAAAATCAATAATCGCCCAAAGAACTTACATGAGTACAAGGATGTTTATCCTGACTATATCACAGAGATTGATAAAGACGAGCACGTCATTCCTCAAATTGTTCCTCAATGGGACCATTCTCCACGTGGTGGAAATAAAACAATAATTCTTCATGATTCTACTCCTAAATTGTTCGCAACACATGTGCGTCAGGCAATGGAGGCAATAAAGGATAAACCTAAAAATCGTCAGATATTGATGCTTAAATCTTGGAATGAATGGGCAGAGGGAAATTACATGGAGCCTGACCTGAAGTTTGGAAAGGGATATATAGAGGCATTACACAAAGTTTTGGAGGAATACAAGAACAAATGAAAAATAGAATAGTATATCTTGATCGCATAAAGGGATTTGCCATATTATTGATGGTATTAGCACATGTGTATATGCTCCCATTGCAAATGGGCGATAGCTTTGTATTTAATATAATAGGCTCTTTCCACATGTATCTTTTTATGTTTATCTCTGGATTCGTTGCTTTCATTCCAGCATCAAAATTCAATGGGGGGGGCATATTTGGTAAATGGAAGAAGAGATTCTTTGGTTACATATGTCCAGCAATGATGGTTGGATGGATGTTTGCTCTGTTTGGCTTTATTATATTAGATAAAGACGTGAATTTTTCATCGTTTATCGGCGGAGCTTGGTATCTAAAGTGTATGGCGATATTCTGTTGCATTCAGTTCATAACAATTAAATTAAAACACGTATGGCAAGAATTGTTAGTTTGTGCAGTATGTTATGGATTGTTCATGTTTGGTTGGAAACATAACGATTTTTTAAATCAACTGATGGTATTAGAACATTGTACATGCTTTTTCCCTTTCTACGTTCTGGGATATTATGCAAGGAGATATGACATCTTAGAATATATCAAAGATAAAAACTGGATATACACAATCGCTATTATAGGGTATCTTTGTTTGTTTTTCGGTAACATAGAGAATCATTTGCTTATGAACATCTGTGATAGATTTATCCGACCAACACTTGCTATTATAGCGATTGTATATCTCTTCATGCAAAGAGAAGGACAGAACAGCAAGGTAGAAAAATGGTTGTCTAATATTGGTAAACAGACATTGGATATATACATCTATCATGGTTTCTTTATCTTAGGAACTTTGCAGTTGAATCTTCAATATCTTAAGGATTGGACTGTATCTACAAATAACCATGTTTTATGTTTAATTATAGCAACTATTGTATCTGTTCTATTGGCATATATATCTATATTTATAGGTAAATTTGTCCGTACAAGTGATATTGTAAGAAAACTTGTCTATGGACAGTTTTGGGAAAGGTGATAATACGTCAGGAAAGCGTGTATTCGACTAAACTGAACTGTCAGAAAGAAATTGTTTCCATGGGATTTTAGATTTATTTCGGGTTGAGGTGACAAGTTGTGCGATTCTTTGCGATTGAATAAGAATAGTGCTGTTATGGTTGTACTTTAGCAGTGTTAAGGTATAACTTTTACGAGGTAATCGTGCAACTTTTACTTTGTTATCGCATAACTTTTACTATATCACTTTAAAGAAATCTTTGCAAAAACGCGGAAAAAGTGTCATGGTGTCATAAAATCTTTGCAAAGGGTTGAGGCACAAGGGTATAAAGAAATGACACTTTAGCGACGAAGTGTCACTAAAGTGTCATGATGCTGTCATTTTTAAGGGTTAAGGTTTAAGGTTTAAGGTTTAAGGTTTAAGGTTTAATGGTTATAGTATGGAAAGAAAGTTCTCTTTTGAAAGTTTAGATGTTTATCAGACCGCAAGAATATTGGTTAAAGGCATTTATTTACTCCAAAATAAATTCCCGAAAGAAGAAAAGTATGCATTGGGCGATCAGATAAGGCGTGCTGCGACATCTATTACAAGTAATATTGCTGAAGGATGTGGCAGGAACTCGTATAAAGAAAAGATACATTTTATAGAGATTGCATTTGGCAGTATGACGGAAAGTTTTAGTCAATTACAGAATGCTCAGGATCTGGGATATATTAAGGATGAGGATATTGAAAAACTCCGTCCATTATTTAATAAAATAGCAGGACAATTAAGTGGTTTACGTAAATCATTTGAAAATATCCTAAATACACAAAAAACCATTAACGACCCTTAAACATTAACCATTAAACTTTAAACTTTATAAACCAACCGATCACCTCGCGACGCGGTATTTGCGGCAGCCGCTGGTGCGTTCTTGCTCGAAACCTGCGAGTTTCATGGCTTTGCCGACGCTCATGTTGGCATCGCGGAGGGTGATGCTGTCTGGGTAGATGCCTGTGAGTTCCTTCACTATTTCTTCTACGGAGAGTAGGACGGTGTTGTCGGCGGAAGTTGGAAGACGATAGATGGTGAGCAAGAGGTCGGAGAGTTTCATGCTCTGCATGAACGGGGTGTTCTGCTGGGTTATGGCATCTGCCTCTTCCTTTGTGAACCAATAGCGCTTGCCGTGCATGACCTCATGGAAGAGTTGTGCATAAAGCTGAGCGTGGTCAAGAGGGGTGACGAAATCGATGAGGCCATTGACCTTGGCACAAATGAAACGGCGTGATCCCGTGGTATCAACAAGTGGCTGAGGCTTGTTGGTGGTGGCAATGAACGAAGCATAACGTTTGTGCTGCTCGATATGATTGCGGTATGCCGCACGATACTTCACGTCCGTCTTTGACAGCAGATATTTCAGTAATGGTTGTTGCGACCTGGACAGAGAGTCAAACTCATCGATGTTGATGAGGGCGAAGCTGGAGAGGGCCAGAAAGACGCTTTTGTCATCCTTGAAATGGATGCTGTCGTTGTAGTATTCTTGTAGTGATTCAGGCAGGAGCATACGACAGAATGTTGATTTTCCCGTAGCCTGCGAACCAATGAGAATAGGCGCTATGGCGTTGCCATGCTGATCGTCTCGTCCCATCCATTGCGCCACCATGGAGAGCATCCACGTGTGGAAATTACTCTGCCAGTTATGGCTTGTCGTAGGCACGCGGTTAGCCAGTTCGGTGACACGGTCTTTGCCGTCCCATTCAGGCAGAGAGTCAAGGAAATCGGTGATAGGGTTATACTGAGGTATGCGGTCAGAATGTATATAACGGTTGAGGTCCTTGTCCCACGTGTCAAGTCCCGATTCAAGAGCCATGATGGTCATGGAATTCTGCACCTCAGGCGTGAGGATGTGATACTGGAAGTCGGTGCCATCATTGAGACGATATTCCACCACGCCGTTCAGGACGTTACGTCGCATGCGATAATGAACATTAAGGAAATTCTGCGTTCGAAGCATCAACTGAGCTGTCTTGTTGAGATGCTTGCGGGGATTCGCCATTGTACGCAACTCCTTTTCATATTCCACAGCAAAGATATCCCTCACCAGCACGTCAAGCCCCTGATAGCCGCCATAGGTGGTGGCGAAACGTTCCGCCAGTCCCTGTGGGATGCCGGTCTCGTGACAGTAACGGGCAAGCAACAGCAAGGCAGCACCATCGGCATCGTCTTCGCAGAAGCATTCTTCCTGAGCCTTGCGGTGGTTGTTGATAAAGATATGTAGCCAGCGATAACGCTCCTCGCGATTCTCCACCGTCACCACCATACGATGAGGTTGCGACAATGACACTTTGGAGCTCATATCAACAGGGAAAACGATGGAGTGGGGGTTGTAGAACACTGTGGCGTCAGAACTGACGCGACACATAGCGTCGGTTTTGGGTTCGTTGACATCTGGCTGCACGTGAAGGAAATCACCATACACCTTGCGTAGGGCTGCAAAGCCCTTCTGCAATAGTGCCTGTGGCGAATCGGCATTGCCATTTATTGCCTGCAACTCACAGACAATGTTGAGGCTTACGCCATCGGCACCTACAAAGATCAATCGACTGTAAGGCAACGTTGTTGCGTGTTGCTTCAACTGTTCTGTCAGAGCCTCGTTGCGCAGATTGCTGATAGTCATCAGCAACAATGGATTATGCTCTTGCGCAACCTCCTTACCGTCACGTTTTATCATCTCAGATGCAAAGCAGACGAAGGGAACCTCTGCAAGCGTCTGGATGAAACCTGATGGCTCCGTTGGAATACCATCGCGTCGGTCGTAGGGTAGGAATATACGATAGTTTTGTATCGCCTCAAGGTACTTCTCCTCTCGGATAACACGAACTAATTCTTCGATGCGGAACAAACGATAATATCGCTGTCCGTCTTTGTCAATACGGATAATAGATACTCTCATAATAAATGTGCTTCCCATGACACTTCCATGACACTTCCATGACACTTCGGTGTGATGATGGATAAATGTTAAGTTGTTCTTCTCAAGATTGTTAGCGTCGTAGAATGACACTATGACACTTTTCTTGATACAAAAGTACAAAATACCAGGGGGGAATGCAAAAAATCGAAGCACTTTAACATTAATTTTAACCTTTGGTAGTTAACTGAATAGTTACGAGACACAGTGTATTCGTTAACATTTCTTAAATCTTTCCTTTCTATTAACCCTCCACTCCCTTTTTTTCTGAAATTTTCTTTAACTTTGTGGGAAATTACGCGCGCATGCGTTATGTGCACAATGATAAAGACAGCGCAAAGTCCATCCTTTCCCGTTCGCCA
>JAGHTW010000186.1 GCA_018065145.1 Candidatus Prevotella equi | reverse complement strand
CCTATTGACGTCACACTGTTAGGGATGGTCACAGAGGTAAGACAGGTTATGTAACAGCATAAACGGGCAGGAATATACTCTACCTCATCACCGAATGTTATATTCTCAACAGTCGTAGGGAATGGAGACTTATAAGTAAAGTCATTGCACTTCTTTGCGTTCCAAACAACAGAGGTAAGACCAGAGCAACCCTTGATGATACCGGAATATGTGTTAAATTTTCCATATATTGTAAGTTGGTCATCGAAAGTATCTACTTGATAAGACTTTTCTTCTATTCTATTTATTTGAATACATTTATTATTTGCCATAGTCGTTAAGAATCGGTTCTATAATATCAGAAATTTCGGAAAGCCTTTCACGCAGATGTTTAAGTGCTTTCTGTTGTTCAGTCTTACGAAATTTAAAAATATCTGTAATTTTTTGTCTTTCGTGCAGATACGCATATACGAGTGCGATATCATTCTGTGACAATTTATTACCACTATGATTTCTAAGTTTATTAAGCACTCCATTCAACAGAAATAGTACAATACTCTCGTTCCTTACACGAAAGAACTCATCCCATTGCGTTTTATCTAAGACCTCATGTATTGTAGTCATTTCCTGCTCCCACAATTTCTCAACAGAATTTACAGCCTTCAACTTTGTTATTTTTATTGCCTCAGACATAAGCTCATTATATTGGTCACTTGATAAATGAAGTTGTTTCTCATAAAGAAGAGTCAAACTTATATTATATCCAGCAACTTTATTTGAAGGATTTGGTATCAAAATTGTATAAATAGAGTCCTGATACTCCTCATCTACAATTTTTTTGCGCAACAAACATGATTCTGAAGAAAGACTAGAGAAATCATAACATGCCTTAAGTACTTCTCGCTTACGCAGAAAATTATAGAGTTGGTGGGATTTAGAATTTGGAACATAATATTTGGAACTTATACTATCCGATAGGTATTTTGCAATAGAGTCGGCATCGTTATTTATCTTCAGTTTATGCTCATTGTATATGCTATCTATGTTAACTGTGAAAGGAAACGCCATTAGAGGAGTAAAAAAAATCCATACAAATAACAAAACGTATCTCATGTTGTCTTTGTTAGAATTTTGTAAATGATAATGGTTGTCCACCACACTACTATTATGATAGCAGGGGAGATTATTGACCATACCCATTTATTCCTTGATGGTTCTTTTAAAAATTCTGCGATATACCTAATCTTCTTATCATTCTTTGAGTATAGAATATATGTAAGATACAAGTATAAAACAAAAAGTCCACCCCACAGAGAAACAAAAGATAAAAGATTAGGCTTCGCAGGAAATATGATTTTATGTAACAAAAGCGTAGCAGGTAAATACATTGTAAAACCAACAATGAGATTTACGATTTGCATACTACAAAAGTTCGAAATTTGTTTTGGGAACTGTTTAGACAACTTTATTTCCTCCTCATCTACATTTATGTGTAATAATCGTTTAACCCTTATAGTTATCCTAACATAACTATCACCATAAGCAATTTGATCAAGAAAATACAATGGATAATAAAGTCCAAAATATATGCGGTTAAAAAATAATTCTATTACTTTCATATTTATAATATTAAAAATCTATTCCGATGGTAAAAAGAAAACCTGTCATGTTGCTACCTCCTACGCTTCCTAAAACGCCTCCTACTGCTCCTCCAATCAAAGTGCCCCATGGAACATTGACGAAAGATCCTAAGTAGGCACCAATCTTAACACCTGCTACACCACCAACTATTCCACAAACACCATTAATTGCATCAGTTGTGCAATTACTATTCCATGAACCATTGTTTTGATATAGGTCATAAGTAATGCCCAATACTACAGTACCAACTTGAATTCCCCAATTTGCTTTATCCAAAATGTTTAGGATATTGCTATTGCTCAAGGAAGTAACTTTAACATATTGATTACCATAAAAAATACGACCATCACCATTCCCAAAATAGAATGATCCGTTACTTCCGTAATTGATGCCATATGATGTAGCATAACTATAAATTGATGATTCCAAAGAACTAGTGCCCGTCCAAGAACTATTAAAAATGTCTTTCATATAATCATCCCAATAACCATCATCATAAAATGGATTATAATCATTCCCAGAGTAATTGTTCCAAGTATAAACGCCTCCGTTTTTATCAGCCAAATTCCACAGACTATTTGGATTGTAATTCTCGGGCGTCATTCTTTGCGCTGAGGCATGAAAACATTCATCGTCTATAACTTGTGGTAGCAAATTTAATAATAAAAACGCAATTATCAAAACTTTTTTCATCGCGAACCTCCTTTTTTAACAATTATTTTACGTAAAACTTGTTTCCCTGCTGCTATATTGAGGATATGATAACCTGATTTGATACTGGGACAAAGTGTTATTCTATGTTTTCCAGCCTCTAATGTACCAAGTGATTTTTGCCAAACAGGCATCCCGTATTTATCAAAAATTCGTACTGTAGCAGTAGTTTTATTTGTTAGTTGAAATATTGCATCAAAACTTGTTTCGAAGGGGTTAGGGGTAGTGCTGATGTATCTATCGTTGTCAATATTGGACCCAATCTCTGCACATTCACGATAAAGTTCAATATACATTGGGCGTTCTGGTTCACGCAGTGTTAATGAATATAATGATATTTTGCCGATAATTTTATCGTTCCAAATGTCAAATTCAGTATTATTAAACATATATCTTGCTTTACCATTGAATGTATAACGCTCATTTAAATTCACGTAAGTCTTTTTGAATTCAAGATTACCATCAGAAGTTATTCTTGCAGAAAAAGGAATACTATCCGTTCCTAAGATAAAAAGTCCAAAAGCTTCTTCTCCTTTTCTGTCGATATTTAAAAATACGGGTTTTTCTCCAAGTACATGTTGACCGCTCCAGTCATACATAATTACGAATCCATTATATGTACCTTTCAACAAGGTTGTATCATTTACATCTACACTGATTTGTGGCATATTATTAGGAATTATTGATAAAAGCGTATCAGAGACAAAGATATCCGTAAGGCAATTCTCGGGACTTTCACGCAAAACCTCCTCTATAGCGTCACTATATCCCAGTATTGCAGACTTGTTAAGAAGTTCCAGCCCTTTTTCTTCATTCTTGCTCGTACCATAACCATTACGATAACATAATCCAAGCATATAGATAGCATAAGGGTTTCCATTCCCAGATGCAATTTGAAAATAATCTAAAGCCTTGTAGTAGTCTTGTTGACAACCAAGTCCTTTATACAACATAAATCCTGTATCATATTGGCATGTATTAGAACCACCAAGTGCACCTTTTAAAAAAGCTTCATATGCCAATTCGAAATTTTGTTTCTTTCCACACTTTCCGTTTTTATAAATCATTCCTAGGTTATGATAAGCTTCATTGAATCCTTTATCTCCTGCTTTTTTTAGCCAATAAATGGCTTGTTCACCATTCTGTTCAACACCGATACCTTCCATGTAAAGAAGTCCTAAAACATTCATGGCATATGCATCAGAATCCGTCTCTGCTACTTCTGTGATTATGTCAAATGCTCTTTTGGGCGAATAATCATCATATATTCCTTTTAAAACGCCTACCGCACGAGACACATCTTCACTTACAGAATGTGAATGCTGAGCGCGTAAACTGCTGTTGCATAACAACAATATTGCAATTAGCCAAAATGCATGTACTTGTTTAATTCTGTTTTTCATTGTTGTAATAATAAATGAGTTTATAGAAAATGTTACCATACAAATTCCTTTCCTATAGATTTGTTCTTCTCTTCAATTTTGGCCTTTTTGTCAATTCCTTCTAACATACTAATTAATTTGGGCTTTGACTTTTCTAGCTCTGCCAGATATTTTTTTTGTGGAGTTCCGTAACTTCTGTAAAGATCTTTTATCATTTGGCGACTGGACATAAAGCGGATGGCATCATTACCATCTTTTATGCTATCAAGTTGCTCTGTAAGACCAGCATCTTTTAACTTTGTCCAGGCTTTATCGAACTCTGTTGCAACCTTATTTGCATTCTTTCGTGCAAAAAACGAGTATAGTTGCTGCTTGTCAAGCGTTTTCTTTAAAATTTCCATTTCCTCATTCCATAGATTTATACGGTAGTCTTTACGAATACGGCGTGCCATATCCAAGGCTTTATCCATAATGTATGAGTACTGGATGCTATCAAGATTCAACAAATAACGACAATGGAGTGCAAAACTCAAGTTCTCACCTGAAAGATGATTTTTGTATTCTGAAATAAGGATCGTATTAATAGAATCTTGATATACTCTGTCTATAATCAATTTATTATGCACTCTTTTTTCCAAAGAGTCTTTATAAATATAATCCTGACAGATATACTTGAACTCTCTGTTCTTAATATAGAACTCAAGCCTTGCTCTATCTTCTTTCGGTACAATGTAGCGATTGTTTATCTTTACAAGTTCTTCTGGATAGCGGAAATAGAGAAGAGAGTCAATAACAGACTTGTTGGCAAGATAAACATCCCTTTCTTGAATTGTACACCTTAGTGTTTCAGAGCTTGCATAATTATAGAGTAGTGCAAGCGCAATGCATAAAAGAAATTTCTTTTTCATTGTCGTTTTGTTTTTAGATGATTTGATTATTATTAGTGCCATGTCTGGACACCATTTTTATATTCGAATATACGTTCTTCCTGACCTGCAGTTTTGTCCTTTAGCAGAAGTATAACATCTCCTGGAACTTCTTTGAATACCAGGAAATCGTTTGTAGCGATTTGTTTTCCAATAAGTTTCCATGAAGTATCAAAATAATACAATTCATACAGATGTCCTTTTTCTACGAAATTTAGATCTGTTGAGGGTGCATAAGTTATACCATCAACATTTGAAGAGTTACCAATGCCTAAATCCACGGTAATAGTGTATTCTGGATTTTGTCCTCGACACGAGGTAGCAGTATTACCATCTTCAAGATATTCAAGATGTGTAGAATCTACACCGTTAGTTGAGTAAATACCATGTAATTTTGTTTTTGAACCATCTTTGCTCTGTACCCAGAACTGCAACTCCGACAAAGAGGAACGATTGTTTTGGGGTGCCTTATATCTTAGAAAACGATATTTCTTATTACTTACAGATTTGATGTTTGTAATACCATATGGCATTGTTTGAATGGTTGCTAGCGTATCACTTTTCACAAAACAAGAATCGTTTGATCCTAGAAACACTCCATCTCTCATGTATCCCCACACATCTGCTATATACTGACATAAAGGATATTTCCGATTTATATTTATCTCCGTCATTTTCTCTTTGTTCCCAGTGAAAATTTTCTCTATACCATTGTCACCAACAATAAATGGAGAAGAAATGTACATACGTTTACCATTTTCTTCTGTAAATGCCGTACATACTGAATTCCTGCCTACATTCTCGAATATTGCCTTACCACATACAGGTTTTGTATGGGCTATCGGCATCCAATCACTTGCAGAAACGTATGTACAAAGAAAAACTTTTTTGTCGGTATTTACATTAATACTCAATTGAGATGTCAATCCATACTTGTCTGACACATCATGCAAAAAAGGACTATTTAGAAATCCCTCTCTTGATTCTGTCAAATGGTTTGTTATTGCAAATTCCTCACGATATACTTTCACTGTTGTTTTATTTTGCTTAATATCATAAGGGCAATTGTCGTCTTCGTTCACTATATATTTTGGAATAAAAACGGAAGCATCAATAGGGTTTAAGGTCTTTGCTATAGTGTCATTTTCAAATACAGTATATGTAACACCTTCCTTGTCAATGACAGAAACCCACCCATGGCTTTTGCTACTGTAATCAGCCCATACAGGAGTAAAGTCTATTGCAGAAGGGATTCCTAATGCCCTAAGTACGTCTGCAAGCACAATAGCTCTTTGTCCACATTCTGCCTTGCCTATTCTGTGCGTAGTAATAACATCCATCTCATAAGGACAGTATGCGTTGGAGAGAACGACATCATCATACACTGCCTTTTTGATCTTTGCGAAAGCTTTCAACATGTCAGTTTCGCCATTAATCACATATCCATACTTGTCTTTCATTGCCTTACGCCAATTGCCACCTATGTGTTCGTTACTACATCTGTATGGCAGGATATAGTTGCAAAAGGTTGAAAAATCTATTTCGCTTTTCCATGGAGCAGACTCCCATGAATCAAATGATGCATCTATATTGGAAACGAGAAGACGTGGAGTAACCACAGCGCTATCAGGCACCATCATGGTGCCACCTTCTTTTCCAGAAAGATTCCATGCTTCGTTTAGTTCTCTTATTCCATTTTGTGAATTTATCTCTCCTATCTTAACCTTGAACACTTCTATTTGATTTCCTTCTGGCGATTTATGACCATCCATATTGTCAATAAGGAATAGTGCAGCCTTGTATTTGAGACTGTCATTTTCATTTTGCAAATAATGCAACAATACTGCTGAATACTTTTCCCGATAAGTTCGTGAAAGCATATTTGTTGGTAAAGAAACTAGTCCAAATATAAAGAAGAAGGTATAATAAAGATATTTCATAATTGTGCTACTTATGCGATTTTAAATAATTATCTGCAATTGAGTGTATTCTCCTTGACTTTTCGTTGTCAATCTTTACATGACAATCAACGATTTCTTTTGCAAGGCATACTGCTTTTTCAATGTTACTTTGATTGTCATAGTATTGCATAAGCATTAGTTTGGGACGCAACAGACTTGGAATCATATTTCTAAGTTTCTCCAAATATCTGACTCCTTGCGCTTTGTTATCAGACAACAGGTAAGTCTTGTATATCATTTCCATGCTTTGGGGAGAAGAAGTGTATTTCAGCGCTTCCAGGATATCAATGGTTGCTTCTGGGTATTTTTGCTGCAAAAAATCATTATATGCGCGAAGAGTCCAATACGCTTCTGATGTTCCTACGCTGTTCTGAATAATGGTAAAATCATCATTAGAAACATATTCACCTTCCATTATGCGTTCTTTATACTCATAAAGTTTCATTTGTCCTCTTAGCATCTTGGCTAAAGCAGGCATACAGGAAAGAACGATACATATCGTAAGAATAAAGATGTTCGTACGTTTAAAAATTAATTTCTCTTTAAATATGTTTTCGGATGCCACAAATGAAGAATATAACATTAGTAACAGCCATGGCTGTATAGACGAGTAAATAAAGTTTGTCAATGACATCGTTGCAAATGCTACAAACACGGAGAGACAAACAATATCATGTTTACGTTTTGCGTTATAGATCATTAAAACGTAAAATGCTACAAGGAAAGTCATTCCAACAACTCCACCTTCCACGCCATGTTCAAGAAAGTCGTTATATGGCATGAATACGAAATCCGCCAGTGCTTTTTCTTTGTCTATACCATTACCTTGAGCAAAATAATCTGACTGACAAAGATTATAATACTTTTCAAAAAGTCCATATCCGTAGCCTTGTGGTTTCCCAATAATCATTTTAGAAGATAGTTTCCATATTAAGATTCTCCCATCTGCAGAGTCCCGCTTCATGTCATATAGCTTGAATCCTATAGAAGTTACCATTAGGATTAGCACAAACAAGAATGGAAATCTGAAAGATTTTGGCGTGCTGATGTTACGTTTCTTCAAATATATGGCTGTAGCTACCAACAATTCTACAGATAGACCTATATATGCAGTACGGCATCGTAATGCTCCAATACTGACAAGACACAATAGGAGGACAGAAAAGTACAATATCCTGTAACCACCACGATATAACCTGGCAGAGATTATAGGTACACAACCTACAAGATAAAGCGATGTGACTGTAGGATTTTCATTGGAGCCAGTCAACGTAAAGTATATGTTTTCGCTTGTGATAAGTCCTGTCCATTGTGCAAAAACAAAGATTATTTGTATTATGGCAACAAAAAGGACGATGTTTTCACATTGACTTCGGCTTATAAGATTATGATGTATAACAAAAGAAACCGTTGGTATCAACAACAAGGAAACAACAAGATACATTGTTCTATATTGCTCATGAGGATATACAGAAGCATAATGTATTATTATGTATGCAATCCATGTAAGTACAAACCATGTTTCTTTAGAGTTTATAAAGTTTCGTTTCTTTACAATGCCATATAATAATGCTGTTGTTATTAGCAACAGAATCAATAATTCTGGAATTAAAGTTCTTGATAATGATGGATACACGAACAAATGAGTATCCAGCGTCGCAGATACATAAATCAGCAGTAACAAAGTTGTTGTTACTACACTACAACGGTTTACTCCATATTTTAGATAATTCATCATAATTTAGAATATTACCACTCTTCTATAGAACTCATCCTTGTATTCTTTTCCAATTGGAATCGACTTTTGTAATTCTTTCAACAAGACTCTGTCGTTGCCTAACGATTTTATGCATCTACAGTTGACCAAGTATGAGTCATGTACTCTCCAAAAGCAATATATGCCCGCTGCTTGCAATTCCGAATGCAATTCACCAAGAGACCTGGTATATTTTGAGAGTATCGGTTCGTTTGGATTTATCGGATGCCATTGTGAATAGTGATTTGAAGTTGATTCTATGTATGCATATTCGAATGGATTGAATGCTATTTTCTGTTTATGCTGGTTACAAAAGAATAGGCAATCATCGCTTGGAACGTCTGTACAAGATTTATTATCCGATATTTCTATATGCATAGAAGGATCATCATCTAAACGTATATTCTTGACGATTACATAATCGCTCAGTCTTGCAGGTAGGCTGATAACAATAGTCTTGTTTGCCATTATATCTCAATTCTTCTTTTTTTTATGCAAAGTTCGTCATATTTGGTTTCGTGTGCAATGAAACATCGTAAACGACAAATCTGCATCGTAGATTGTTTTTGATAAGTATATTATGAGTAAAGAAAGAGAAAGCCAAAAGCACTTTTAGCATTTCTCTCGACATTATATATAATATGGCATACATATTTCGAGTAGAAGTCCTATTTCTGCTAGGTTTTTGTTCGATATTACCATAAAACATCCTTGATGTCGGTTCTTACTTACAACGATAAGCGTTGCAATGCAGAGTCTAAACCGTTTGAATTAGAATTTTAATGTTAAAAACTCCCAAAATCGGAAAAGTTTGTTTCACTTTCCTCTAAAACATAGTACCTTTGTGCTTGATTATAGCAATCTGAACACATATCGTCTCACAAAAATCGGGTCACACATATGGGAATATTCAGTTTTTTCAGCAGCAAGAAAAAGATAAAGAAACCATTTGGAGTCAATATGTGTATTATGGTTAAATATCATGATTCACTCGTTTATGGTCTGTCGTGGGTGGTGCGAAATACAAGATGTAAGCAAAAGGGTTGGTTTGGGTTACAAAACGTAAGTTGAAAAAGTACTGTCTTGAAATGCAAAATAGAGAGTCGCAGCACTAAAATGCTGCGATTTTTTTATGCCTTTACACTCTGTTTGGGGCAAAATTTAACCCCAGTGTTGTAATCGTGCAACGATTACAATGTAAAAGTTATACAATTACAGAGTAAAGGTTGCACGGTAACAGGGTAATCGTTGCACGATTGCAGCGGTTTTTTTGTGCTCCAAAATTCGTAAAAATCAATTATAGTTTTTATAACATTATGATACTCAGGGTTTTTATAATTAAAAGGTAGAAAAGTGATGTCGTAATAAAACCCATATGGTCATACGGATGAATAATTAACAATTTTAACTAAAATTTAACGACGTTTGCAACGTCAACTTTACATAATAAGATAAATTAGTTTCTTTGGTTTACCGTTTCTATAGTTAAAAAGTTGTATCTGTGATGTCAATAATTCGATACAAGACCATTGTTTTTGGCATCCCAAGCAATCAAACGAAAAAGTTTTCATTGATTTTTTAGTGTTTTTTTGCAAAAATACGTATTCGAATTGAGGAGTTTTATGTTAAGTGAATAACTTTGCACCGCTTTATTGAGAAGTTCACTTTTCCAATAGAGCATTTTGTATGTTACATCCCGTTTGCGATGTAATATCATATACACATTTGGAAAAAGACGATAAGAACATTTGACTCTTAGATCTTCATTTTTGAGACTTGGGCAAATTATTGTGCATAAAAAGTATATTCAACTAGTATTTGCTACATATGTGCACTATAAGAACAAGTGATGTCTTGAAGAGAACACAAAAAAATATTTATCACGTCTTTTCTGTTAACACACAAGGTTCAACAGGGCAATTTTTGAAAAACGCATACACACTCTTGTAAAAACACACATTACTAGAGATTTGGTTGTTGCATATGTTCTTTTAATAGGATTTCCTTTAGTTGAACATCTAAAACTCGGTGCAATGCACTTTTCTTTATTTCACGACAAAACATATAGAAAGATAGCAACCTTATTATGGTATGCTTTATGTATCAGCCTAACAGCTGATACAGGATTGTTCGTATATTTATCATTGTCACAGACACTGGTGGGCGGTGTCTTCATTTTACTACTTGGTTTTTGTACCGCTATAATCAATTTTAGAGCGAAGGTCTCCATGTTGAGAAGCAGAATACAAATACTTGTTCTCTTTTGGATGCTCTATATAGTATTTCATGCTGCCTTTTACAAAACTTTTGAGATATATAAGCTCATTTATCTGGAGGAGACACTATTCTTGGTTTTGACTTTACCAGTTCTAATTGCTAACGACATCTTGACAAGAAGAAAAATTGAGAATGGTATTCTGCTTATGGTGATTATACATGTCACTGGATTACTTTTTCAGTATATGGGTATTCTTGATTCGTATAGTAATCAGTTTGTAATGACAGGATTCAGTGATAATCCGAATGTCGTAGCTATATTGATTGCCTTATCCATCCCACTTATTTATAAAAGGTGTAAAGACCATTCTCTTCAAATATTCTGGATTTGCTTTTTTATAGTTTCTATATTGGTGTTTATTCTACTCAAATGCAGGACTGCATATGTAGGATTAGCGTCAATTCTTGTTGTAAGGATTGTCATGAAAGAAAAGACGAGGTCTCTTTGGTACAAGCAGAAGAAATATTCAAAGGTTGCATTTATAGTTCTTGTGAGTATCTTAACAGTGATTTGTGGAGTTGCTCTTTACAAATATAAGCAAGCGTCTGCTGATGGAAGAGTTTTGGTGTGGAAAGTGTCTTCCATGATGATACAAGAACACCCTATGGGCTGTGGCATTGGTATGTTTGAGCATGATTACAATATCAGGCAAGGAGAATATTTTGCCGCAGGAACGCCGACAGAGACTGAAAAGTTCAATTCTGGTACAGTCTTTATGGCTTATAATGATTTCATTGAACACACAGTAGAGGCTGGCATTCTCGGATTGTTTTTCATTCTATCAATGTATATAGGATTGTTTTTCAGAGCATATACTTCAACAGAAAAAGAGTCTTTTTCTATTATCGCTGCATTTTTTATCATGTCTTTTGTGAACTTTATCTATTCTTCGATCCAACCTTGGGTCGTAATGCTCGCGTATGCTAGTATTGTTTTAAGTTCAAAAGATATATTAATCAATCGGCAATATAGGGGAAACAAGTTTATTTGCAAAGGTGTTTTCTTGACGTGCAGCGTTTTACTTTATTTCCACATACCATTGATCTGCTCGCAGTTACAATTGGAACAATATCAAAAAAGGACATCTCAAAAGGATGGCATTGATATATTCAAAGCAGAATTGTTATCGGAGCATATCGGAACATCCGAAGCATACTTCTGTTTTATGAACAAACAGTACACACAATTGGGGATGCATGAAAAAGCATTACAGTGTATCACCAATGCAATGGAATACACATCTGATCCTTCTGTTTATTTTTCTGCTTTTGATTGTTATGTACGAATGGGGAAAACTCGCGAAGGGATTCCATACATAAAGGCCATTAGTAAAATGCTTCCACAAAATTTAACGTCAAGGCTTGTTCTTCTAAAATGGTATGATCAAGAACAAAAATACAAAGAGGCTTTTTCCATGGCTGAAGAAATTGCCAATATGAATTTGAAAGTCGAGAACGCTCGTTCAAATTCAATAAAACTATATGCTATAGAATATTTACATCATCATAACAAGTAAAACAATGAAATCTTTATCAGTAATTTGTGCGTTGGCACTATTGGGATTAACAAATTCATATGCCCAGGGACTAGGATTTAACGCACCTGATCAGTCTATCTGGGAAGAGCATCTTACAGAAATAGAGTCCCATGCTCGCTTCCTGTATGAGGAAATATCGTATGAATTTGCAAACACCTATGAAATTCCACCTTCAAATAAAAAACTAATCGATAATCTGATCAAAAACAAAGAGCTTAAGAAATACCTGTGCAATTACAAATCTTACGAATCTATTTCAGATAGAGTAAGAGAGAAGGGGCAAATTGACAGCACGTATCTTGATTCAATCTTTACACTTTTGGTTCCATACAACCCTCAAATGACAGGTAAAGCCATTAGTCTTTCTCTGTTTTTCTCCCAAGAGCTTTCATTATCAAATGACATTGTAAAGGTCTTAACAGAAAAGGCAGTAGAATTCGCACGAAGATTACACAAGAACCCATGTGCAAGTTTCGCAGTTGAAGAGATTTCTGTATTAAAACAGCAGCTTACAGATAGTCAACTTCAGGACTTACTAGAAGAAAAGAATTCAAAAGAGGCAAAGGCTAAAGCTTTTCATGCTTGGGAGACTTTAGCGAAAGAACAGCTAACAATTGAAATGGATAGCATAAATGATATAGGCAGAGCATATTTGTACTATCGCATGGAAATGTGTCTGAAAGATTATTATGCTGATAATAAAGAACTACTTGACAATAATTTAGCAGACTTGTACAAACATAAACCTCGAATTATTCAGATGTGTGATGGATTGTGGCAAAAGAAACAGATCCTGAAGAAATATGAGAAGAAGGTAAACTCTGGATATTCTTGGTAAAGAACATTTTTAATCACAAACGCAAATAATGCATAAATAATGATTAGAACTCCTCTTCATCTATATATTTATTGGACTGCTGTGTGTTTTTGTATGGCATTATCTGTTTTGTCATGTAGAACACAGGTAGAGGAAAGCGAACTCAACAAAGCAGGCGATAATCGCGAAGAAATGCTAAAAGTGCTTAACCATTTTCAAAAGAATGGTTCAAATATTGAATACAAATCCTCTGTATTCTTGATTAACAACATGCCATACCATTCAAGCTTCCGTGGTCACCTGGTAGAGCACTACGACGAAGGGTATGCAGAAATGGCAGCACAACCAATTGCTCAGAGAGATCCTTTTTACAAGCAATTATGTAAAAAGCTTGGAAGAGATGAACTGTACTATGACTATGATATCCACTTGGTCAACTCTAGACAATTAATAAATTCAATTAATCACGCTTGTACAACATGGGAGGAAACAGGATGGCACGATATGTATGCAGATGATGTTTTCTTCAATTATGTTTTACCGTACAAAGTTTCCAATGAGTCTGTCAGCAATTGGAGAGCAGCTACAAAATCGCTTTACCCACGATTAGGTAAAAACGAGGTAAGAAGCAAGCGTGGTCCTAAAATTGAATTCGAAGAAGGTATAATCGATTGCCAGACTTTCGACGTGGTTGGTGCATCAGGCAAAGTTGTGGTTCTTGCACATCAAGGGGACTCTGTTACTATCGTTTTGGATTCGGAAAAAGCCACGAGAAAGTCCTTGTGGCTTAGGTATTCGTGCCCAGACAAGCAAGCGAAAATAAGGGTTGCTACCAATGGCTCTCAATGTCAGATAGTCAACCTTATTCCATCTAATGATCCCAACACATTCATTTATAGCCAAAATATCATCGACATAGAATTAAAGAAAGGTAGGAATACAATTGTTCTCGCTTACAATCAAAAGTCTGTTGCTTTGGATTATATGCATTTGCAGGCAGTTGAACCATTACCAAAAGATTTCAAAGAAGGATTTGCTTTGGGAAGTTCATTGATAAACCAAAAGTTTGGTAAGGCGCTAACATTCTCAAAACAAACAAATATTAACTCATCGTCTATTGTTCTGCTAACCGACTACAATCCTGATAATGAGTGGCAAAGTCTTGATTTGTGTTTGCGAGGATATGGAAGCTACACGATTTCACCTCTAACAGTCCACCGAGATACATTATGTTTAGAAGCTCAGTACAGCAATTGTCATGTAGGAACACGTAGTTCCCAGTACCGTTTTATAGGCTCAGCCCACCAGTTGTGGACTTTTATACCAACACGTGATGGCAAATACCGGATAATGGGCAGGGATAGTGGCTTGTTTCTTGAAGCTCGCGAAGAGAAAGGTGAACTACGATTGTTTCTTACCCAGTATGCAGAGCATCAGGATTCTCAACTGTGGGAAATCAAAGAAAGCAAGCAACAACCATCTGTACTCTATTCACAAGCTATCCGTGAAGCGATGAAAGTTTATGATTATATGCACTTGTGGAAATGGTGTCCATGCAACGTTACAATTCCTCCAACATCCGCCACATTACTCAAAAGCAGAACAGGGAATTGTCATGAAGAGGCATGTTTTGTCGTAAACCTTTGTCGGTATCTTGGTATTCCGGCAGCCATTGATTTTACACCTCATTGGGGAAATCGTAGCCAAGCACATGAATGGAGTGTGTTAATTGACGAAAGCTCAAGAGGAATTCCCTTTTATATGAGTAAAATACCTGGTGATACAACCAATTCATTCAATGGTTATAAAAAACCAAAGGTGTTTAGAAATCGTTTCTCTGTAGACAAAAGATATGACTCTACTATTAAAAAAAGCAAACTTCCGGAACCATGGCTTATGTTTCCTTGTTATGAAGATGTAACCTTTGAGTATTGTGCTGTTTCAAATGTGAAACGTAACGTACCAGATTCTATAAGCGCAAATGGCACGGCTTATATCTGCGTATTCGACAACCGACGCTGGGTTCCTGTCTTCTGGGGAGATATTGAAAACGGAAGTGTAACATTTGAAAATATGGCTCGTGAGATAATGTACAATGCTGCTGTAATAAACGAGCAAGGAAGTATTCAAACGTTTGGGACTCCGTTCTATATTGACAAAACAGGGACTGTAAAAGATATAGAAATAAATCTCAGTGCTCCTCAATCCATGACTCTGTTTCGGAAATTTCCGTTTCTGGGAAAACAGGATCCCTTCAACCTACGTATGTCAATGGGAAGATTTCAGGCATCGAAAACATCAGACTTCGAAAAATGCGTAGATCTGTATTATTTTACAGGGATTACCAATGGAAATTGGTATGAGGTCAGTGTCGATAATGAGAGAGAATTCCAATATTTGAGATATATTGGTCCGAGTGGTTCTTACTGTAATATAAACGAATTACAATTTATGGACAAAGATGGAAAACAACTGAAAGGCTCAATTATTGGAACACAAGGAAAAGTCGGGCACGAAAAAGAAACCGTTTTTGACGGAAACATCCTAACTGGATTTGAAGGAATCAGTCCCGATGGTCACTGGGTAGGTATAAAACTACAACGACCTTCACGAATTACAAAAATACGTTTCATTGGTCGCAATGATGGCAACACCATCGAAATAGGTGATAATTACGAACTTTTCTATTGGCATAACAATAAGTGGAACAGTATAAATAAGCGTATCGCTGATGACTGTAAACTTATATATGATTCCGTTCCATCCAATGGATTGTATGTTCTCAAAAACAATACGAAAGGCTGGGAGGAACGCATATTTACTTACCAAGACGGAGTACAAATATGGTGGTAACAAAATCCATCTCGAGATAAAACATAGATACAGGTCTTCATAGAGAGAAGATCATATCTATCATTATTCCAATTTAATATTTCTATAAACAATGAAAAGACCAAAGCTAACAAGTTTTATGCTTATGGCTGGCATCTTGTCTATTGTCCCAAGTTTCGGTCAAACAGACAAGAATGAATGGCGTCTAGCTGTAGATGTCCTTAAAGATAAGGATACCAGCAAAGGCAAGGAATGGGCAGCAAATCTGCTCGTTGATTCTCAAAACTATGAAAAAGATGCTTATGTTCAGAATGTTCTTGGCATAGCATTTTTACATGGTTTAGGTGTCAAGGCTGACACTACAAGAGCCATCTCCTATTTCAAAGAATCTGGTGCTATGGGGTACTCACAAGCCTATCACAATCTGGGCATGTACTATAAATATGCAACAGGAGGTAAACAAGATTTCGAGAAAGCATATGAGGCTTTTAAGAATGGAGCTGATGCAGGAAACCCTAACAATTGTTATAATTGCGGTTTTATGCTCTATAAGGGCTTAGGTTGCCAGCAAAACTATGAAGCTGCAATAGATCAATTCCTTAGGGCTGCCGATCACAATCATGCTTCTGCAATGTTCATGCTCGGTCTTTGTTATCGTAATGGATTTGGTGTAGAAGCAGACACAACCATTGCCAATATCTACCTACGCAATGCTGCAGAATTGGGCTCGACAGATGCGATGGAAGAAATGCAGAAAGAAACCCCTGAGTATTCTTCTACGATTCGTGAAGCGTATATAGATGACATAATTGACGTTTCATCTGAAATGCCTACGATTGTTTCCTATGTGCCAAAACAAGATATATCGGGAACATACAATGGAGTACTTGCAACATACGATTGGAGTGGAATGTATTTGCAATCAGAGACTCCACTTTCCATTTCAATGGAAGCAAATAAGGATTCATTGCGTGGCTTGTGGATTCAGGGTGCTGACTCTATAGCGTTCTCTGCAAGAATTGATTCTGATGGCGCGATTCGTTTCAATAACACAATAGCAGACCTCTATGACCGATATTCAAATAGCTTCATGTCCAAATATCTTTTTGAACATGTAAACCTCAATTATGTATCAGACATAATAACAGGTGAACTTCGATTGTATTCATTGTCTGAAATGGAACCAGAAAGACCAATGTCTATAAGCTTGAGAAAAAAAGAAGAAGATGCCGCAGACGAGAAGTATACCAAGCTTTATGCTTATTCAAGTCCATCTTCTAATCAAATTTCGCTGAAGTTTGAATTGGAAGAGGCAGTTTCTGTAGTATCTGTCTCATTCTACTCACGCACAGGAATGAATGTGGCCAACTATAAATATGGGAAATTAAGTGCTGGTGAGAATATCTTGACCGTATCTCCAGACATTCCTGATGGCTACTATACCATTACTGTTGTGGCAGGAAACAATCATTTAAGTACAATAATAGTTAAATAAGGGTTAAAAAGATGAAAAGAATTTTATTGTTTCTATTATTGTTTGTAAATTTGCAGATAGTTTTCCATAATGGAATTCTTGATTGCTCTTTCACATCAGTTTATGCTCAGCACATGACCCGTGAGGCAGGAGATAATTGCTACGATGCTGAAATTGGATGGTATCATTCTCCGTTTTCAGATTGTAGGGATGTTGAAGTAACGCCTAAAAAATGTCAATATTGTGGTACAAGTTTTGATACAGATTTGGCAGTGTTACAACACGAAAAAGACTGTTCGTCAAAGCCTAAAGACTATGAGTGTAGCTATTGTCATAGCGGTTTTGATGACTTATCATCATTAAACACGCATGAAAATCAATGCCCAGAGCGATTTAAATGCTACAGATGCGGTAATGGATTCTCTTCTCAATATGACTTAGACAATCATACGTGTGGAGGGCAAAACAATCAAGGTGGAGGTGGATCTACAGGAGGTAAACCTAGTGGCGGTCAAACAGGAGGTAAACCTAGTGGTGGTCAAACAGGAGGTAAACCAAGCAGTTCAGGCACTGGAGGATCTACCAGTGGTTCAAATACAAATGTGAAATTTTCAAAAGAAAAATACTTAAAGGCATCAAAAGAAGTTTATGCAAATCTTAACAACCTATACCCAAAGACAACAGTGTGCAATTTGGGACTTCAAGAAATGTCAAAGAAATTGTATGGAAAAATATTGGATGAATTAAAAGGAAATGCCAATACCATTTACAATAATCTGGAAAAAAGTTCTAAATGGCATAAAATTGACTACACGAAAGCAAATGAATATGCTAACAAAGGGTATTTTGTGGTTGCTGCTTGGAATAGTGGAAATTCATCGTCTGGTCACGTGGACACAATTCTGCCAGGTCACACAGGATCCACATGGAGTGATATTTATGTAATGGATACAGGATATGCTCCATGGACAACTTCGACTGGTCAATCTGGTAATTCGCGATCAGAAGAACAAAATATTAAAAATAGTTTTGGTTCCAATAAGCGCACTGGAAAAACTGGAAGTTTCGGAATATACTATTATGAATAATTTTTTTACAATATGAAGTATCTTATAATAATTGCCGTATGGCTCATCAGTTCTATAGAACCTTTATCAGCAATCACCCCGTCTGCTGTGTGTGAGATTGACTCTTCTATGATTGAACCATTATATTTTGATGGTCCTCATTCTTTTAGGATTGCTGATACTCAGACTGTTCCAGACATGGAAAACGGACAGTTTACTGTAAGTTGGTATGTTGATACTGAAGAATGGGATTTCGATCCTCAAACCAATCATATTTTCTCCAAAATAGTATTTAAAAAAGGGAATTCAATTCTAGCGACGTTTGGGGATAATGAAGGATGGTCTTACTTTGGTGTTGAGAATTCTAAGGCAAAAATGTTCAAATCCTTCAAGATCAATTCAGATTACACTGCTATAGTATTTAGAGGCGGGGTATATGCCGCAGGTGTTCCCAAATTAACCATTTTCGTTTTGTGTGGTAATGAAGTAAAGCTTGTATTTAACAAGGAGTATTTTATTGAGAATGTTAATAATAATAAAATTACAATTAAAAGAGATTCTCAAGATACTGAATATGACTATTTAACCATAACAAATGGACATGTTTCAATTATCACCAAAGAACATCCTACAGGAAAAATAATCTTTTAGGCACGGTTAGTTTGTAACAATTTTACATTTTGTCTGTAATACAACTAATTATATAGCATGCGCTCACATCTGAGTGTTCCAGATGTGGGCGCTCTGTATTGTACTATGATGCCTTTACATAATCATCATATCAGAAACCAACCCCCTTTCGCCTTGTTACCATATTTCGTGATGCCTTGACAGTCTTTGCTGCATGTAACCAGCAACGGAGTCGGAAGTTCTCGTCCTCCTCATCCTTCTTACGCCCATCCCAGCCAGTCTCGCTACTGACGGAACCACCGCCAGTACAAGGGATGCTGACGTAGTTGCCACCCATGAGGGCGATTGCTACCTCACGAACCAACTTTGCGGTGTCTGGTTTCTCAAAGAGACTAAGCAGGTTGAGAGTATCAGTAGTCTGCTGACTGCGATGACACTTCTCTGCGCGAAGGTTATCTCCGAGTTCTTCCATATCACGCTGCTGCATCAGACGGAATTTACGTTCACCGATGATATTTTTCTGAGCTGCATCCATAACGGTCTTGCCATAGGACGTGAGAGAACTCTGAAACTGTTCCATAATGCTGGCATTCTGAGCCTTTGTCCATTCGTCGATGTTGCCAAAGCGAGGAGGACGCTCTGTAATCTTTGGCGGTTTTACCTTGATCTCTGGCACATCAAAGCGAACATAAGCCACATCGTAGTAGTTCACCTTGTCTGTGATGTTCTGCAACTCGGCTTGCTTCTTCTCCAGTTTCTGTTGTTTGTCCGCCAACCTTGCATCGCAGTCAGAGATTTGCTTATCTACATCTGCCTTCTTCTGGTTGTACTCTGCAAGCGAAATCTTGCCCTCGGACAATTGGCTCTGGAGAGTAGCAAGGTCGCTGGTGAGCTGAGTCTTCTGAGTTGTGAGATTACTGCACATCGTTTGAAGACTCTTGACTGCTGTCTCTGCTTGCCTCTTCTCCTTATTGAGAGTGTCAATGTCAAGCGTCAAAGCATCCTTCTCTGACTGTAGCGTATCAACCTCATCCTCCAAGACCTCCTTCTGCATTTCAAGACCATCCTTCTCAGCTTTCAGTTTCTCCTCTTCTGCTTTGATAGCATTATAGACCGCAGGATCCATGTGCTTAGCCTGTGAACCGACCTCGCCACGCTGAAGGTCGAAGCCAGCAGCCTGCATGTGAAGCGCATAGTCGGTCTGCCACTGCTCTGCGTTGGCAGGAGTAAAGACATCCTTGGCACAGAGTCGAGCTGTGACTTCCTGCTT
>JAGHTW010000044.1 GCA_018065145.1 Candidatus Prevotella equi | reverse complement strand
TAAACAACCTTGCCACCTTCGCCACCTGTGGTGCCACCTGCATGATACCATGCTGTGCCTGAGGTGCCGGCGTATGCTGCAAAGCCATCAATGCCGAAGTTGCGCCCGTCGATAGTCTGGGCAAAGATGTTTGTTGCTGCTCCCAATAGAGCAACAGTGAGTAGTAGATACAGAATTCTTTTCATGAGTGTAGTTTGTAGTTTTGTAATTTCATTGCAAAGTTAACAATAAAAAAAGAATCCGCAAAATCTTCTTGCGAAAATCTTGCAGATTCTTTTAATGTTGAATGGGGAATTAATACTTTTTTGAAGCTAAGGTTATTTCATAACTGCCTCCATCCATTGTATCTGTAGGTTCTTCCTTTAACAGGTACTTATTGACGATAGCGTCGGCATCTGCCTTGTTAATCTTACCGTCACCGTTTACATCGGCAGCCTTCTCATCGAAGTTTGCAGAAGCCTTGCCAGTAACAACGAAGTTCACAACCGCGTTAGCGTCAGCCATTGTCACTGCACCGTCGCCGTTAACATCACCGCTACCACCTGTTGCAGCAGGACGGGTAACCTTGAGGGTGTAGATTAATGTAGCGGTGTTACCGTTACGACCGATGTAAAGTTCATCAGCATCAGCCTCAAGAGTGTAAGTCTGCTCTACAGGGTTATCGTTAACAAGACGACCGTTGATGAACTTATCTGTGTTGAAGAGAACTGAGTAACCTGCTTCTGAGTCGTCCTTTACAAAGAGTGTTGCTGCACTCATCTTGGTGTCGTCAGAGTTGTTGAAGAAACCTGCGATAGTTACCACGTCGCCCTTCTTGAAACCACCGTCAACAGCAAGCTTGATATAGTTATCGTTGAGTACATTGTCTGTTGTGTAACCGTTAGCAAGCTTGATACCGTTAGCAGTAACAGAATTAGTAGTAATCTTGGCTGTGCTCATTGCTGTTGTACCGCTGAGAGTGATACCTGCTGTAGCAGCAGCTTCGTGCTGGTAATTGATGAGGTCAGCGCTTTCTGGCTTAGGATCAGGACCAGGACCAGGTGTTGGATCGTCCTTAGTACCAGATACTACAAGCTTTGTGATGTTCACTGTTGTGCTACCATCGCGTACAAGCCAGAGTTCAGAGAAATCTTCATCAAGTGTGTATGTCTGGTCTGCTGGAGTAGCAGAAGATTCTTTTGTGTTAGTGAGTGCACCGAACTTGAATACTTCTGTAATCTTGCTCTCATCTGTTGGGTCAACAGTAACGAGCTTTGCTGTAGTAGTTACCTTTGTAGCATAGCTTGCATCGTCTGTTGCAACAGCGATAGTTCCAGCAAATGTTACTACATCACCCTTCTTGAAACCGCCTTTTACAGCAAGGAGAACACCATTGCCGTAAACAGGGTTGCCATCAGAGTCCTTTGAAGAGTAACTGTTCTTGATAGAGATAGCGGTAGCTGTCATTACTGTTGTGCCCTTTGCTGTGATGCCATCAGTGCTTGTAGGGAAGTTGATAGCAGTTGCTGTTGAGCCTCCTGGAGTGTCACCTCCTGGAGTATCACCACCTGGGTTGTCACCACCGCCGCTTGAAGAACCACCGAAATCGAAGAGCATACCTACGAGATTCATTGAATCACCCTTCTTCAGAACGTATGTTGTGCCGCCTGTTGCTGTGAATGTATAGAGGCCGTTTGCGTCTGTGGTGTATGTTTCATCATCAATCTTCAGCTTCTTGCTAGCGAGGTCGAAGACGAGTGTTACCTTAGCATTTGCTGTTGGAGTGATATTAATGACTGTTGCACTCTCCATCTTAGCACCTGAAGTGATTGTCTCGCCATTGTATGATACACTAAGACCATTCTTACCATTTGCTGAAGCAAGAGTAACAAGAGTTGGATCTGTACATGTGAGAGCCTTGCCATCGTAAGGGAACTTAACGAATGTCTTACCAGCCATATCCTTTGTTACTGTTACTGTAACGCTAGCTGAACCGCCCTTTGTGGTTGAGTTGCCTGGGTCGGTAACAGTGATAGTTGCTGAACCAGCTCCTACGGCTGTGATCTTACCTGCCTCGTCAACAGTAGCAATCTTTGTGTTGCTTGATGAATATGTTACATTACCTGCTGCACCTGTTGTTGTAATCTGAGATGTCTCTGTCTCCTTAATATTAACAGTTGCGTCAGATGTGAGAGCGAAAGTAGATTTTGCACGTGGGTCGGTAACGGTTACTGTTATGGTAGCAGAACCAGCCTTGTATGTAGCATCCTTAGCCTGAGAAACTGTGATGGTAGCCTTACCCTCACCAACGGCTGTGATGTTACCCTCTGCGTCAACAGTAGCTACTGTAGGAGCGTTAGAAGAGAAGTTGACAGCGCTTGTAGATGATGTGGTGTAAGACACCTTTGCCTTGTCGCCGATGTTGAGAGCCTCTTCGCTCTTTGCTACAGCGAGGTCTGATGGCGTGAGAGTTGCGGAAGAACCACCAAGCTGGTTGATCTGAACACCAAAGATGTAGAGGTTACCTGTTGATGCGTTGGTGATCTTAATCCAAACAGGAGATGTTGACTCAAGGTCACGAACAGCAGAAGAGATATCCTTTGTAGCAACGCCAGCCTTTGCCTTTGTTGTTGTGTTTACTGTTGTGTAGTTCTTACCGTCAAGTGACTTAGATACAGTGTAGTAAACGTCACCAGAACGGAGGTAGTTGAACTTGAATGTTGTAGCTCCGTTAGGGCAGTAGAAAATCAACTCGCCACCATCTGCTGTACCTGCAGCAGTTGACTTAGCGAGGTTGAATGCGCCAACATGATCAGAGGTGTATGTTACGCCCTTTGATGTTGTTGTTGTATAGAAGTCCTTCTCAAACTTTGATGTACCACCACCATTGCCGTTTGTGAATGTAATCACGCCTTCGCTCTGGTAGGTTGTTGTCTGTGCGGCGTTCTCGCCGAACCAGAACATATCATCGTCAGCAGAAGCTATGTATGGATCCTCTTCGAAGTCCTCTTCTTCTGGACCATCACCGCTTGCACCCCACTCAGGAACAACCTTATCGTTCTGTTCCTGGCTGATGCCTACGCCGTTACCACCGAGTACTTCTGCTGTTGCACCGCCGTTGCTGATGCTTGTGCCATTAGCGAAACCTACGAGTGTTGACTTATAAGAAACGAGTGCGCTCTTGAGTTCTGTAATAACACCATAGTTAGGGTCTTCGATAGCATTGTTGAACTTCCATACGAAGTCACCACCATTCATACGACCAGCACCAAGTACTGCATCGCGAACCTTTGCCTGTACTGCTTCTGGAGCATCGATAGCTGATGCAGGAACAGCTGCGATGGCTGCTGTTGTTGCTGCGTTGTTATATGGAGTACCGCCTGTGTATGCTGTTGCGGTAACGTTCTCATCACGTGAGCTTGCCTTTACTGCATCCCATGCGCCGTCAGTCTGCTTGCCATCGTAGTAAAGCACCTGCTTAGCATTTGCAACGTAGTTGTTGTATGCCTTGATGACACCGCCTGCTTCGCCAGAGAATGTACCATCACCCTGTGCGTCTGTTCCCTGCTTAGAGATAAGCATAGGGTACTTACAGTTACGGAAGAAGTTGTTCTCAACGAAAGCTGAACCGCCCATTGTAACACCTACGCCATACTTTGCGTTACCATCAAAGTAGTTGTTGTAAACATGGTAGAATGCTGTACGGATACGTGGATGACGTGAGTCAGAGTGGTCGAACCAGTTATGATGGTATGTCATCCAACAGTCTGTTGTCTCGCTCTTCATACCGCCGAGTGAGCACTTACCAGAGTCATAGAAGTGGTTGTAAGATACTGTCACATGGCTTGACTTACCCTTGATGTCAACGGTACCGTCACCCTTTGCCTGGTCTGCATCGCCACCTGTGCCACCATAGAAGAAGTCCATGTTGTGAATCCATACGTTCTTGTTGTCTGTATCAAGAGAGAGACAGTCATCCATACATACCATGATAGCGAAGTTACGGAACTCAACGTTTGATATGCCACGGCAAAGAATGCCGAAGCCATGGATGGCTGCATCGTTACCGATACCCTCAATGGTGAGGTTTGCAATGTACTTGCTACCATTACTCTTTACCTGAAGTCCTTCTGCAGCAGAAGCGAAGTAATCCATGTCTGCTGCCTTAATGGTACCGATGATACGAACGGCGAGAGGACGCGTCTCTTGGGCCTTTTCGTAAGCCTGAATGATATCCTGAAGACCTGTGCGTGTTTCCATCTTGCCCTTGTTGTCAACCTGCATGTCAAGACTAACGGTCTTTGCATCGTTGGCTGTGACGTAAAGAACACGTGCGTTATCCTTCAGCGTACCATCGTTCTTGTAGGCACCAACGCCAGCAGACTGACCCACGTGAGCAAAACCGTTACGGTCGCTTGCTACAACGGTCATTGCTGATGATTCCATTGCTTCTGATGCGTTTTCAGTACCACCGATAACAGGCACAACCTTCATCTGGTAGCTGCCTGCTGCGAGGCCTACTGCGTCAGCACGGAAATAAGATGGATACTTGCGGACGAGTTCCTTGTCCAGCTTAGTGTAGGAACCGCCAGCCTTCTTCACATAGACGTAGTAGTCGGTAGCACCGGCTACAGCTGACCACTTCACATAGGCAGCCTCATACCAGCCACCCTGTTCGGTGATAGCAGCACTTGCTGACAATACAGTCATCAAGCACATAATCAAAGAGAATAAAGACTTTCTCATTGTGTAAGATTTGCTTTTAGTTTATTAGTTAGTATTGTGTTTTTTAGAATTCAGCGTTGTTTGGTGTACGTGGGAAAGGTATTACGTCACGGATGTTCTGCATACCTGTCACGAAGAGGATAAGACGCTCGAAACCAAGTCCGAAACCAGCATGAGGACATGAACCATACTTGCGGGTGTCGAGATACCACGCCATATCCTTCATAGGAATGTTTCTTTCCTCTATCTCGTTCATCAGTAGATCGTAAGACTCTTCACGTACTGAACCACCGATAATCTCACCAATCTGTGGGAAAAGAACGTCAGTACCCTGAACAGTCTGTCCTGACTTGCCGTTATAACCGCTTTCCTGTTCGTCTATCTTCATGTAGAATGCCTTGATTGCCTTAGGATAGTTTGTCATGATGACAGGCTTCTTGAAGTATTCCTCAACGAGATAGCGTTCGTGCTCTGAAGCAAGGTCGTCGCCCCACTCGCAAGGGAACTCAAACTTCTTGCCCTTAGCGATAGCTTCCTGTAATATCTTGATGCCCTCAGTGTATGGCAGACGTACGAAATCATTAGCGAGAATGCCCTGCAGACGCTCTATCAAACCCTTGTCTATCATCTTGTTAAGGAACTCAAGGTCGTCTTTACAGTTGTCAAGAGCCCACTTTACGCAGTATTTGATGAAGTCCTCTTCCAAGTCCATCAGCTCAGGAAGGTCCATGAAAGCTACTTCCGGCTCTATCATCCAGAACTCCGCAAGGTGACGTGGAGTGTTTGAATTCTCTGCACGGAATGTTGGACCGAAGGTGTATATCGCACCGAGTGCTGTTGCACCGAGTTCGCCTTCCAACTGTCCTGATACGGTGAGAGAGGTCTGCTTGCCGAAGAAATCATCAGAATAGTCAATCTTTCCTTCTTTGTCTTTCTTCAGGTTGTATAGGTTCTTTGTTGTAACCTGGAACATCTGTCCTGCACCCTCACAGTCACTGGCTGTGATAAGCGGAGTGTGAAAATAGAAGTATCCATGCTCGTGGAAGTATGTGTGGATTGCCATTGCCATGTTGTGGCGTATGCGCATCACTGCACCAAAGGTATTGGTGCGCAGACGAAGGTGAGCATACTGACGCATGTACTCAAACGATTGTCCTTTCTTCTGCATTGGATAGTCAGCACCGCAACCACCATATACTACAAGTGACTTACAGTGAACCTCTGATGCCTGTCCCTGTGCAGGGCTCTCAACGAGAGTGCCCTCTACACAGATACATGAACCTGTAGTAACCTGCTTTAATGTCTCTTCTTCAACAACACCGTTGTCAACTACAATCTGTATGTTCTTGATTGTTGAACCGTCGTTTACGGCGATGAAGTCAACCGCCTTTGAAGAACGGTGGGTACGAACCCAACCTTTTATAGTAATGTCCTTGCCGTAATCTGTTGACTGCAAGGCGTCAATAACTTTTGTTCTTGCCATTTTTATATTGCAAATATAATTATGAATTATGCATTATGAACTATGCATTATGAATTATGCATTATTCGAACGCTCCCATACGAAGCATATCTACTTCCTTCTCTGTGAGGAAACGCCAATCGCCGCGACGCAGATTCTTCTTTGTCAGACCCGCAAACTGTACGCGGTCAAGCTTTATGACGCGGTAGCCGAGGCTTTCGAAGATACGACGTACGATACGGTTCTTTCCTGAGTGAATCTCGATGCCAACCTGTTTCTTGTCTGTTGCATGAGCATACTCTATTGCGTCAGCACGAATCTCACCGTCATCCAGTGTTATGCCTTCTGCTATCTGCTGGAGGTCGTGTGCTGTGACGTTCTTGTCGAGATAAACGTGATATACCTTCTTCTTAAGGAACTTAGGATGAGTGAGCTTTGATGCAAGGTCACCATCATTAGTTAGAAGAAGTACACCCGTTGTGTTGCGGTCAAGACGTCCTACAGGATATATGCGCTCAGGACAAGCTCCCTGTACGAGGTCCATAACGGTCTTGCGCTGCTGTGGGTCATCGCTTGTGGTGACGTAGTCCTTTGGCTTGTTAAGGAGTACATATACCTTTTTCTCCAATGTTACAGGCTGGTCATGGAACTTTACCTCATCGGTACGCATGATTTTTGTTCCGAGTTCTGTAACTATCTGACCGTTAACTGTTACTACGCCTGCCTCGATGAAGTCATCTGCTTCACGACGGCTGCAAACTCCTGCATTCGCAAGGAACTTGTTAAGACGTACTGGTGCTGTTGGGTCTATGTTGTTTTCGTTGTACTCTATGCGCTTCTTCATTGAGTACTTTGCATTTGGATCATATCCTGATGTATGCTGGCGCTGTCCGTAACCGCCGCGCTGTTGTCCGTAACCGCCACCGCGCTGCTGTCCATAACCGCCGCGCTGTTGACCGTAACCGCTACGCTGCTGTCCATAACCGCCACGCTGCTGTCCGTAACCGCCGCGCTGTTGTCCGTAACCGCCACGCTGCTGTCCGTAACCGCCACGCTGCTGTCCGTAACCACCGCGCTGCTGTCCGTAACCACCACGCTGTCCGTAGTTGTTTGGCTGGTAGCCATCTTCCTGGTTGCTATCCATTGACTGCTGGTCGCTATTGTATGGACGGTATGGGCGGTTGTAACCACCTTGCTGACCGTAGTTGTTTTGTTGGCCATAGCTTCCACGCTGTCCGTAGCCACCGCGCTGCTGTCCGTAACCACCGCGAGACTGATAGCCTCCGCGTGAAGGACGCTCGTTGTCCTGTGATAAACCTGCACCGAAACCTTCAGGGCGGAATCCGCCTTCGCTGTTGCGGTTGTAGTTATGTGAACGGTCTCCGTATTGTGGACGGTCTCCGTATGATGCTCGTTGCGAAGAGATACGAACTCTCTGGCGTGGCTGACGTGGCTGATAACCGTTGCCCTCACGGGTAAACTCGTTGTTTACGTTGGCAGAATCTTGCTCCTGCATGCTTGTGTTCTCTGTTTCCATTGCTTAAATGTGAATTGTTGAGATTGTTGTTAATTTGATGTATATATTATATATAAGGTGTAAGCCTCACGGCTGTCATCTTCCTTTTTGAAAAACTTAGATGCCTGTATAGTTAGATGGTGTGATATTCATCAGCTCAGCCTTCACGGCGTCACTAACTTCGAGGGTCTGTATGAATTCATGTATTGTCTCTTCGTCCATGTGCTTATTGGTGCGAGTGAGAGCCTTGAGTGCTTCGTAAGGGTGAGGGTAAGCCTCACGACGAAGTATTGTCTGTATTGCCTCTGCTACAACAGCCCATGTGTTATCAAGATCTTTCTGTAGCGCTTCCTCGTTGAGGATAAGCTTGCGCAATCCCTTAAGTGTGCTTTGTATTGCTATTACACTATGTCCGAGAGGCACACCGATGTTGCGGAGTACTGTAGAGTCTGTAAGGTCACGCTGCAGGCGGCTTACAGGAAGTTTCTGGGCAAGGAACTGTAGGATGGCATTTGAGATGCCGAGGTTGCCCTCTGAGTTCTCGTAGTCAATAGGATTAACCTTATGTGGCATTGCTGATGAACCAACCTCGCCAGCCTTTATCTTCTGTTTGAAGTACTCCATTGAGATATACATCCAGAAGTCGCGGTCAAGGTCGATGATTATTGTGTTGATGCGACGAACGGCATCAAAGATTGCACCGAGATGATCGTAGTTTGAAATCTGTGTTGTATATTGCTCGCGCTCCAAACCAAGCTTCTCGCTAACGAACTTGTTTCCGAATTCACGCCAGTCGTACTGTGGATAAGCTACGTGGTGAGCGTTGAAGTTACCTGTTGCGCCGCCGAACTTCGCTGTGTATTTGCAAGCCTTCAGGGCTTCAAGTTGTTCTGTAAGGCGGTAAACGAATACCATTACCTCCTTACCGAGGCGTGTAGGCGATGCTGGCTGACCGTGTGTCTTTGCGAGCATAGGAACGTTCTTCCACTCCTCTGCATATTCGCTAAGTTGCTGTATCAGTTCTTCTACCTGTGGTATGAAAACCTCAGCGAGTGCCTCCTTGATAGAAAGAGGGACGCTAGTGTTGTTGATATCCTGTGATGTAAGACCGAAATGGATGAATTCGCGGCTCTGTTCGAAGTAACCCTCGCCAAGAGACTCCTTCTCCATGGCGTCAAGCTTCTCCTTTATGAAGTATTCTACAGCCTTGACATCGTGGTTTGTCACCTTCTCGATGTCCTTCACACGCTGTGCGTCTTCTTCTGTGAAATTCTCATAGATGCCACGCAGTGCAGGGAAAAGGTTTTTGTCGAAATCCTTCAGTTGAGGTAAAGGTAATTCACAAAGAGTGATGAAATACTCTATCTCTACGCGAACGCGGTAGCGGATAAGAGCATACTCGGAGAAATAAAGCGCCAACTCGGCGGTCTTTCCGCGGTAACGGCCATCAATAGGAGAGATGGCAGTAAGCAAATCTAAGTTCATAAAATTATTGTGTAATACGTATTATAAAATTTGGTACAAAGGTAACAATAATTTTCTATATATAAATATATTAAGGTGTAAAATATTGTCGTAATAGTTAAATAATATTAAAAAAGTATGTCTATCTTGTTGTATTGCTATAATATTGGTAATTTTGTAACCGATTTAGTATAATTTTACGCGTAGCACATGATTGTGTCTGCGCACTAAGTGTATGTGTGAAGGAGATAGAAACAAAACAAAACTAACAAACAATAATAACAATGAACATGAAATTTACGTTTAAGTCTCTGCTCGCTCTGGCTTTTGTTGCAGTCAGTGCAGGCTCCCTTACTTCTTGTAAGGACTATGAGGGTGATGATACCAATAATATCATCATCTCAAATTACCAGGCTGTGAAAGGATTGCAGGATCAGATGAAGGAACTTCAGGATCAGGTAAACTTCCTTGCATCAAGCATTGCTTGTAAGTGTGATGGTCTCAAGATTACCGACAATGGTAACAAGACCTTTACTCTCACTGATAAGAATGGTAATTCATTCTCTGTACCATCAACAGCTCTCATTCCATCAAGCACAGGCGGTGCAAAGAAGGATGCGAATGGCTATTATGTTGAAGGTCCAGATGGAGAGAAAGTTTACATTCCTTACATGAAGCAAGATGGTGGTAAGACCTTCATCGTTTGGAATGGTCAGGAGTATGAGATTCCTGCAGCTTCTGAAGGATGTTCTTGTCCTTCTATCACTATTGCAGGTGATAAGATTACTGTTGATGCAGGTAATGGTAAGAAGTGGGAGTTCGATAAGAGTACTATCCCAGCAGAGTGCTCTTGTAAGATGACTCTTACTTACGATCCAGTAAAGAAGACATACACAATCTCTGACGGTACAAACCCAGGTGTAGAGATTCCTACATCTACCAGTGGTACATGTACATGTGATTTCTCTACAATGATCGTTGATAACGGCAATGGTACTGTTACAATCACAAACCCAAAGGATGCTACCAAGACTGCTACAATCAAGAAGAATCCTGCTGACGTTTCTACATACAAGAACGGTAACAACGAGGATGTTATCAAGATTGTTACTTACAAGGCTGATGGCACTGTAGATAAGACTGAGGAGGTTGTTATTCCTAAGGCTGGTACATCTTGCTCATGTACTCCTGGTACAGGCTGTTCATGTGGTTCTATGACTTCATGCACATGTCAGGGTGGTGGCACAGGTTGCTCATGCGACCTCTCTACTTATGCTAAGGCAGAGGATCTCACTAAGCTCCTTAAGGAACTCTATGGTGAGGGTGGCACAGCAACAAATCCACAGGATGGTTCTCTTGCTGATCGTGTAAAGAAGCTTGAGACTACTGTAGGTGATGAGAATGGCGGTCTTGTTAAGGATGTTAACGACCTTCAGGGTGACGTTGAAGACCTTCAGGATGATGTAGAGGATCTCATGGATTCTATCGCTGATCACCGTACTCAGATTGATCAGAACACAAGTGATATCAAGGACGTAAAGGCTGAGATTGAGGATATCATGAAGGAACTCTATGGTGAGAATGGTACAAAGGAAGATCCAAAGGAAGGTTCTGTTATCTACCGTTTGAATGAAATAGAGAAGACCATCAAGGAGATTCTTGACAAGGTTAACGACCTCCTCGATGCACGTGCTAAGCTCATTACAAGCATTGAGATTGAGCAGGTAAGCAACGAGTTGTTTGGTTCTTATACCTCTCTCTTGACAAATGTTCAGACAAATCTTCTCTTCGGTTACTATGGCGTAGCATCTGGTGCTGTTGATTTCCCAACTGCTTCTAATGCAATCTATAGCTTCGATGCAGGTGATCAGATTCCTAGCGAAGAGGCTAAGATGGGTAAGATTTATCTCACCATCAACCCACTTGACGAAGACTTCGATAAGCTCAATGCTGTTGATGGCGGCATGCTTTCTATCGTAAATACTCAGAGTCAGGCAAGCGCACTCCAACTCGGTACTGTTACCGCTTCTGACAAGGTTCTTACCTTCGGTGTTTCTCGTGCAGCAAGCAACGGCTTCTATGAAGTTCCTGTAACACTTCCTAAGGGTGATTACGCAAGTGATAAGTTCCATGTTGCAATTGATAAGAGCGCTATCAAGTCTGCTATCAAGAATCTTAAGGCAAAGAATCCTAAGGCAACACTTTCTGATCTTGCTACAGCAGCAATGACAACAGCTAAGAGCCTCAATAACATTGAGAGACTTGGTATCAAGGTTACATGGGAAGACAGCCTCGGCGTACACAGCGTATCATCTAAGCATGATATCGGTGCTGTTGCTGTTAAGCCACTCGGCTTCGACGTATTTGACGGCTTTGATAATCTCCCTGGCTATACTAAGCTGGTTAAGGCCATTAACAAGGTTAAGACAAAGATTGATGAGAAGGTAATTGCTCGCATCAACGCTCGTCTCGCTAAGTATTCTGATAAGATGGCACAGCGTGGTATCATCAAGATTGAGGCTGTTAATGAAGATAGTTACGATGTAACAATCAACTATACATCTGATTCAAAGGGTGAGACACACCTCGAGCAGACTATCAAGGATATTAACCAGGAGTACATTAACGCAGGTGAGGAGCCTATCATCATCTCTGTTGATACAGAAAAGATGCAGATGGTTGTACGTTATGACGTGAAGGACTTCGAGGACTTCGTTGATGGTATTGCTATTAACGATATCGCAAACCTCACAGACATGATTAACGATCTCCTTGAAGAGGCTAACGGTAAGATTGATAAGTACGAGGAAAAGATTTACAATAAGCTGATGAGTCTCCTTGAGAAGATCAACGAGAAGGGTACAAAGGCAATGCACAAGGTTGCTCACCCTGCACTTGTTGTAAACTCTGCCAATGGTATGACATTCGCTTCTGTTGAGGGTGCTGTTCCTGTTGTAGTATCAGGCAATGTAACACTTATCCCAACAACATATTCTGCTGGTGTCATTGCTCCAACATTTGCACGTTACATTGAAATCAACGGTGTAGGTCAGTTGGTTGAGGAGAATACAGTTGACGTTACAAGCCAGCTTCAGACTGGTCTGAACAAGATTGTTTACTACGCTCTTGACTACACTGGTCGTAAGGAGGTATATACCTACGTAATTGAGAAGAAGTAATTCTTCTTGTAAGAATGAGATATAGAATTCTCTATATAGCTTTGTCGCTAACAACCCTTCTTGCTGTCAGTTCCTGCAACTCCTGCAGCAATGACAGCAAGAAGCGGGGCGGCGGAGACTACAATCCTGTTGTAGCGCAGCTTGATGAAACGAAAGACAGCGCATTGCTCGTTGTCGTAAAAGACTTCGATGCTGACAGTGTCACGATAATGACAACGAAAGGTGCACACTATTACACCTTCCAGTACACAGATGCTCAGGCTATGGGACAGTTTCATGGCAAACTGATGAAGAATGCCACATACTCTGTCTTTCCCGATACAAAGACAAAACGCATCACCCGAGCAATCAACGTGACTCAGTTATGTGCTGACGAATGGTATTACGACAAGAAGGAACAGCGCGGAATACAGTTCAACCACCATGGTGGTATGTCGAGCATCAATAGTAACGACATCTGTTTTCGCGAATGGAAACTGCTCAATGGCGTCTTATATATATATTATGTAGGTATCCAGCAGTCAGCATGTGACAGACATCAGTATTCTGTTTCAGAGGCGCATATCTTGCAACTCGATGACAGTTATCTTGAGTTCCTGTTTGAAGGAAAGACCTATCGTTGCAGTAAGATGTGAAAATAGGACTATAGAGAATCAACGAATTACAAAAGAATAATAACAATTCACACTATGAATATTAAGAAGACATTATTCGCAGCAGCTCTTGCAACACTCTGCCTCAGTGCTAACGCACAGCAGGAAGAGATGGAGACTGTTCAGGCACCAGAGTCAAAGATTGTTCATAAGGTAGTGCCAGGTTGGTATATCCAGGCACAGATAGGTGGTCAGTACACTCTTGGTGAGACAACATTTGGTAAGCTCGTCTCTCCTAACGCACAGTTAGGTGTAGGTTATAACTTCGGTAAGGTTATCGGCGCACGTTTCACTGTTGGTGCATGGCAGAGTAAGGCAGCATCAAACATCATGGGTCATGAGTATAAGTGGAAGTGGAACTATGTAGCACCAATGATTGACGCTACATTCAATATCTCAAACCTCATCTCTGGTGTAAACCCAAAGCGTCTTGTTGACGTTAGCGTATTTGTTGGTGGCGGTGTTAACATCGGCTTCAACAATCAGGAGGCTCAGGCTATTGATGCAGAGATCGTTAATACATGGGGTGACCCATTCGTAGCATACGCTCCATTCCAGGACCAGTATCTCCGTTTACTTTGGGACGGTACCAAGGTACGTGGTGTAGGTCGTATCGGTGCTATTGCAGACTTCAAGGTGTCAAAGCACGTTTCTGTAAATGCAGAAATCAATGCTAACTGCCTTATCGACAACTACAACTCAAAGAAGGCAGGCAACAGCGACTGGTATTTCAATGGTCTCATCGGTGCAAAGTACACCTTCGGTAAGGTTTACAAGTCACAGAAGGTAGAGCTTCCAAAGCAGATCGTTTATAAGGAGAAGATTGTTGAGAAGATTGTTGAGAAGCCAGTAGAGGTTAAGGTCGTTGATACTGTTAAGGTAGCATCACGTCCAAAGCTCCACGTAGAGGTATTCTTCAACCTTGCAGCATACAAGCTCCTTGGTAGTGATGCTATGAAGGTTCGCGAGGCTGCTAACTATCTCAAGAAGTACCCAGATGCTAAGCTTACTATCGTAGGTCTTTGCGATAAGGGTACAGGTACTGACGAGATTAATAACCCACTCTCTGAGAAGCGTGCTAACCTCGTTAAGGATATCCTCGTTAAGGAATACGGTATCCCTGCTGACCGCATTGAAGCAATTGGTAAGGGTTCTACCATCCAGCCATACGATATTCCAGAGCTCAACCGTGTAGCTATCTGCGACGCTGAGTAATAGATTATCAATTTTGAAATAATCCTATCCTTGATAAGCATCGCTCCGTAGCGAAGTCTCAAGGATAGGATTTTTTCTTTTTTTACAATAGAAATATGAAGAGATTAATACTTTCCCTTTCCGTAACGTTACTGTTCACTCTCAGTGCCATTGCCCAGATAAGCGGTGATGGCTACTACCGAATTGTCAATGCCGGTGTGACGAAGAAGGAAGGAACTGCTGGTTATGCCAGTGTCACCTACAGAAACTTCAATCAGGCTACGTCATCGCTACAGAACATAGAACCTATCGAAGTAAGGACCAATGCAGATACTGAAGATATTGGTTTTTCAGATCCTTCGACAATCCTGTATATCTCCAATCCCTTTGATCCATCAAAGTTTGATATCAAGGCACAGGGAGCCAGTGTTCGTAGCATGGTCAATGGTACAATGACACTTGGAGGAAGTCAGGGCAGCTATACTCTTACGGGAACACAAAGTGGAATGAGTGCGGTGATATATAGTATCGGTGCGCGTGATGAATACGGCCGTTACTATCTTACCAATTCAAAGACAGAAGGCTTCCAGAAGTGGTATGTCTATCCTGTTGACAACACTAAAGATCAGTTGTATATTGGTATCAAGCCTACGCTTACCGTTACCAAGAATGGTGTCACAAAGTATTATGCTCCATACTATGTGTCATATCCTTTCAAGCCACTCTCCAGTGGAATGAAGGTATATTATGTCTCTTCATTTGACAATAGCTCTTACGAATTAAAAGAACTGACAGGTATCGTTCCTGCATCAACACCAGTATTGGTAGAGTGCAGTTCTCCAAAGTCATCAGATAATCGCATAACCCTCTATGCACCTGGCACCACTGGTACGAGTGCAGCAGATAATAAGCTTAAGGGACAGTACTTCTTCAATAAGTATATGAGTGTTGACACATATACTGATGCGCGCATTATCTTTGATGCAACCACCATGCGTATATGGGATGTTGTTGATGGTAAACTCGTACTCTCTAACAGCACTGCCAGTCTGCCAACGGACAGAAAGCGTAAGAAATGTCTTAATCCAAATATCTCATACCTTGTAGTACCAACAACAGCCAGTGCTACACTCACTTCTGTGGATGATAAACCACATTACACCGTCACCTTTGATACTGATGGCGGTAGTGCTATAGCTCCTGTTACTGATGTTGCGGGCAAGGTTATTAATGCACCGGCAACCAATCCTACCAAGACCGGTTACACCTTTGATGGTTGGGACACAACATTCCCTATCACCTTGAAGGATCAGAATATAACGGTCACTGCAAAGTGGAAGATAAACAGCTACACCATCACCTTTAATAGCAACGGCGGCAGTACTGTTGACGCAATCACCAAGAACTACGGCGAGGCAATCACCGCCCCTTCTAATCCTACAAGAACGGGATATACATTCGACGGTTGGGATAAACAAATTCCAACAACGATGCCAGCCGAGAGTCAGACCATAACGGCACAGTGGAAGATAAACAGCTACACCATAACGTTTAATAGCAATGGCGGCAGTGTTGTTAGTGCAATCACCAAGAACTACGGCGAGGCAATCACCGCCCCTTCTAATCCTACACGAACCGGTTATACATTCGATGGTTGGGATAAAACAATCCCAACAACAATGCCAGCCGAGAGTCAGACCATAACGGCTAAGTGGAAGATAAACAGCTACACCATCACCTTTAATAGCAATGGCGGTAGTGCTGTTGGTGCAATCACCAAGAACTACGGCGAGGCAATCACCGCACCTTCTAATCCTACAAGAACAGGATATACATTCGATGGTTGGGATAAACCAATCCCAACAACAATGCCAGCCGAGAGTCGGACCATCACAGCACAATGGAAGATAAACAGCTACACCATAACCTTTGATAGCAATGGCGGTAGTGCTGTTAGTGCAATCACCAAGAACTACGGCGAGGCAATCACCGCCCCTTCTAATCCTACACGAACAGGATATACATTCGATGGTTGGGATAAACCAATTCCAACAACGATGCCAGCCGAGAGTCAGACCATCACTGCCAAGTGGAAGATAAACAGCTACACCATCACCTTTAATAGCAATGGCGGTAGTACTGTTGACGCAATCACTAAGAACTACGGCGAGGCAATCACCGCACCTTCTAATCCTACAAGAACAGGATATACATTCGACGGTTGGGATAAAACAATACCTACAACAATGCCAGCCGAGAGCCAGACCATCACAGCACAATGGAAGATAAACCAGTATAATGTGACATTCGTTGGTGATGATGGCACGACAGTCATTCGTTCCGGAAAGCAAGACTACGGCAGCACCATCACTGCCCCTGCTGACCCTACCAAGACAGGAGCAGACTTTATAGGATGGTCACCAAATGTTGACACTGTAGTACCAGACCATGACGTTACGTACAAGGCAACATTCTCCGACAACGACTTTACCATAACCTTCAATACCGCCGGAGGCAGTGAGGTAAATCCTATCGTGGGTAAGTACGGCAGCACAGTGACGGCACCGTCAGATCCTTCACGTCTCTATTATGACTTCGTGGCATGGGATAAGCCAATCCCAACAACAATGCCAGCCGAGAACCTGACCATCACCGCACAGTGGAAGAAGCAGCAGGGCAAGAAAATCGCTCTCGAAGAAGGTTGGAACTGGACTTCGTTCAATGTCGTTTCCGACGACCTTGATGATATGAAGAAGGTGCTTTCAACAGGTTCTTGGAAGAGTGGCGATGAGATAAAGAATGCAGAATACATCGCAGCATATTCTGAAAAGGCAAATGGGTGGATAGGTTCTATGCGCGACAAGCCATTGAGCAATACCGCTATGTATAAGGTGCGCAGCAATAAGCAGCAGACACTCGTTCTCAGCGGTGAGGTCATGATACCATCAGAGACTGATATTGTTGTCAAGCAGGGTTGGAACTACATCTCTTACCTCCCTATCGTAGATATGAGTATCAGTGAGGCACTGACAGAATACAATGCTGAGAAGGACGATATGATAAAGTCTCTGGACGGAACAGCAGTATATAATGGTAGCGAATGGGTTACCGATGGAAAGTTCGAGACACTCACTGCGGGCAAGGGCTATATGCTCTATCGTACCAGTCCTCGCGATAACACCTTCCGTTTCCCTGATGACACAAAGGAAGAGAAGGCAGAGGCAAAGAAGGTTGCGGCATGTCTCTACCCTGATAATATGAGTATCATAGCATCCATCGATGGCGTTATGACACAGGAGGGTGACACTGTCGTTGCAATGGCAAAGGGACAGTGGCGCGGTGCTACGGCGGTAAAGAACGATGGTAGCGTACTGCTTACTGTTCAGGGCTCTGATAAGGAGAGCGTTGATATCGCATTGTTGCGTGGCGGTAATATCATTGCTGTGTCAAACGCTGCTGTTGAGTTCAGTAGCGATGCTATCGTGGGAAGCGTTAGCAATCCTGCAGCGATAGTCTTTGCTGACGATGCCGATAGCGTGATGCTGCCAGGCACTGTCGTTGCCGTAAAGACACTTGACGGAAAGTCATGCGACACAAATATCAGTGCATTGCCAAAGGGTGTATATCTCGTGCAGTGCGAGTGCGACGGCAAGATTATAACAAAGAAGATAACAAAGTAAACAATAGTGATAAATTATGAAAGATATAAAGACACTGCTCATGGCAGTTACTATAGGACTCTTCACTGTCTCTTGCGGTGGTGATGATCCTGTTAATCCTGATCCAACGCCTGTGCCAGACCCTAAGCCTATTCCAACACCAGTGCCACCACAGTATCCTACCTTTGATACACCGCAGTGGGAAAGCGCTGCTTATACCGCAAAGCAGAAATATGCTGAGGATATGAGTGCGTCTGTGGTATTGCCTGACAGTCTGCTGACAGGGGTGGATGTGAATGATAAGTTGGCTGTTTTCTATGGCGAAGAGTGTCGCGGCTATGCTACCTACGAACAACTCACTCCTACGGAGTCGGTATGGTATGTGCGACTGTATGGCAATACGGGTGATGCTATTACGTTCAAGTACTATTCCGCAAAGAACCGTCACATGTATTACACCGCACCAGTCATCACGTTTAGTAGTGACGGACAGTACGGTACGCTGGATGAACCAAAGAAACTTGGAATGACGATAGTTGAATAATATACAAAAAAAGAGAGGCGTGAGCCTCTCTTTTTTTTGTGTTAAAATATTCTGAATGAGAATCGTGCGCTTATCTCAGGGAATACAGGGTAGCGGCGTACTGATGTGACGTAGCTGTTAAGGCTCTTTGCCATGCCGGTGATGTCCTTTGACAGGTCGTAGTGAGCGTAAGTCACCTCGCCGTCAGCGTTTGTTCCTACAGGAGTCCTGATATCGATAGAAGGATGTCCGCCCCATATCATGACACCGGCGTCAATACCTACCTTCGCACGCTTGTCCTTGCAGAAGGTCGTCTCGTAACCGATGCCGATATATGGCTTGAAACGGTTAGCAACAGATGTAGCGCGGATGATATTCTCTGCGTCTGGCACCATGTAGAAGTCGTCGCCCTCATGGTGTATCACCTCACCCTTCTTGTATCTTATCTCACCCTTCTTGATGTAACGTCCGTTGGCATCCTTCTTGTAGTGATACTCGTCAGCGTTAGGGTCAATGGAGATGTTCGACATGTCAGCAGTAGGCTGGAAATCCAGTTCCTGCACAAGCTTCTCCGAATAGCTGTAATACATATCCTCCTCAGCGATAATGTCGCGGGTATATTTTCCCAGAGGAATGCTGATGCCGTATTCCGCGAATTCTCCGCTCTTCAGCATCTTCTCATCGGTGATGTGTGTAGTACCCATGAGAGGGTCTTCTATGTCGTATTCATACTTGACCTTTCTCTCTTTGTATATCGGGTTACCCTCTTCGTCGTTGTTCTTTGAACCCCAGTTGCGCAGTTTGTTGATGTATGTTGTCATCTCTGGAACATTATCAAAGCCAAACGCCTTAAAGTCTATAGGATTCTCCTTGCCCAATGCCTTGCGATACATATTGTTGTATATCGCTATGGCGGTAAGGGTATTCATGCTCTCAGGTGTGTTCTTTGCTTCGATGAGCGTGTTGTTGCCCCAGAACAAACCTACGGTAGCATACCAGTGACGGTTGTTCTTGAAAGGATAGATATCCACGAGTACCTTGAAGTTGTTCATGCCGAGGTCGCCCTGCATCGAAACCGTCTTCTGAGGCTTGTATCCCGTGAATGCTTCCATCATGTTTGAGAGCTTGTTGTAGCGCTGGTCGTTGATTTCCTCTGACAGTCCCTGTGCTACCTCCGTGCCGAACTTCGCCGTATAGTGCTTGATAGGACGGAACACACCGCCAACGCGCAGACGAGCCCAGTCGCTCATTGGTGCTGCAAGGTCAAAACCAAAGCCGCTTGTGCCGCCGGTGAATGCTATGTCAACGTGGTTGAACCACTTATTCTTAAACAACTTCTCGTTGTCTTGTTTACGGATGTCTTTGCTTGTTTCCTGTGTCTGCGCAAAGGTGTTCAGTGACAAACCAACGCAGAGCATTGCGAGTAAAAACTTCTTCATATATTATATACCTTGTTTAATAATCGCTGCAAAGTTACATAAATGTTTTCGTTTGTGCAAAAAATCCGGAACTAAATTTGAACGTGGTCTGATAGGGCGAAAGACAAACTGTAAGGAAATTGTCGATTTTGCTTACAGATTGAATTTTCCTAACGCGCTGAGAATCGCGTAAAATCAAACGAGAAAAATATTTGTGCGAAATAGCGCAAAAATCGACGTTTTTGTAAAGTGTTGATGTTTAACGACTTGCGATGGTGGTGTAAAATCGGCGTCTGGAAAACAGCGAAAAAGTGCTGTAATCGTGCTACGATTACCCTGTAATTGTGCCACTTTTGCAATGTGAAAGCATTAAGATTGCATTGTAATCGTTGCACGATTACAATGTGAAAGCATAACTTTTACTGAGAAAAGGCGAAAAAACGACGGTGAAAAGGCAAAAAGATACTCCTGGAATCTCTAGATTGCGTTTTGTGGACGTACTTTTTGAAATGACATATTGTAAGCAAAAAGCCTTGTTTTCTTACAATCTGCAAAATCCGTTCGCGCGAACATAACATTATTATTCAAAAAAAAACTACTAATATTTTGATATGTCTAAAGAAATGAGTACCTTTGTACCTTAAAACGAAATAACAAGATGATAACCGACGACGACATATTATTGATGGAAGAAGCCATGATTCTTGCGCAGCAAGGTGAAGGCAATGTAAACCCTAACCCGCTTGTGGGAGCTGTGATAGTGAAGGATGACGAGGTGATAGCCTCTGGATACCACACCCGTTACGGTGACCTTCACGCAGAGCGTGAGGCGTTCAAGAACGCTGACGAGCGAGGAATAGATTGCGCAGGCGCCACGATGTATGTCACACTAGAGCCTTGCTGTCATCAGGGACATCAGCCACCATGCACCGAAGCTATCATCGAGCACAAGATAAGCCGTGTCGTTGTGGGACTGCTCGACCCTAATCCGCTCGTTGCGGGAAAGGGAATGGCACTGCTTCGTGAGGCGGGAATAGAGGTGGAACCGATATATGACGAGGCGACGCCGTCGCAGTATGTCATGCCTTCTGTTGAGCGCGCAGCGAAGAAGATGGTGGAGAAACTGCAGATGCAGAACAGGGTGTTCCTGAAATTTATCACCACCGGCATGCCATGGGTAACGGCGAAATGGGCAATGACGCTTGATGGCAAGATTGCCACATACACAGGTGACAGCAAATGGATAACGAGCGAAAAGTCACGCGAGCGCGTTCACATGATTCGCAGAAACAATATGGGCATCCTTTGTGGCATCGGAACGGTGCTGGCAGATGACCCTATGCTCAATGTCCGACTGTCAGAAGACTGTCTTGACAGACTGGATGTGGAAGAGTTTGAGGTGCGTCATCCTGTGAGAATCGTTGCCGACAGACAGGCAAGGATACCGATGGAGTCGCAGTTGGTGAGCACCGCAAGGGAGATACCTACCGTTGTGGCGTATGCCGATGGCGCAGACGAGGAGAAACTGCAGATGCTTCGCGATGCCGGCGTGGTGTTGTGGAACTGCAACAGCCTCAAGGAACTGCTGCAACGTGCCGGTGCTGAGAAACTGGACAGCGTGCTTCTGGAGAGTGGCGGAACGCTGAGTGAAGCGCTGTTGCGCGAGGGACTCGTTGACGAGGTTCTCGCCTTTGTCGCTCCGAAGATAATCGGCGGCAGACAGGCAAAGACACCTGTTGAGGGCGAAGGATTCACCATGATGTCGGAGGCAATAGAACTGAAAGATACAGTAGTAGAAACTATCGGCAGCGACGTGCTGATAAGCGGAATGATAGAGAAATGTTCACAGGAATAATAGAAGAGACAGGAACGGTAAAGGCTATCCATCGCGGTGCGAAGAGTGTCACCCTTGAGGTGCAGGCGGCAGCGGTGATGGAGGGAACGCAGGTTGGTGACAGCATTGCCACCAACGGAGTGTGCCTCACCGTGACAACACTCACCGGCAAGGGCTTTACGGCAGATGTGATGCCGCAGACTATGCGCGCCACAGCATTGGGTTCGTTGCGTCCGGGCAGTGCGGTGAACCTGGAACGAGCGCTGACGCTTTCCACCCGTCTCGGCGGGCATATCGTCTCTGGACACGTTGACGGAACGGGACGAATAGTGAAGCGGGAACAGGAGGATACGGCATTGTGGCTGTGGATAGAGGCACCGGCAAATATCATGCGCTATGTGATAGAGAAGGGAAGCATTACCGTTCAGGGTGTCAGCCTGACCGTGGCAAAGGTGCAGGGAATGATGTTCGCCGTGTCACTGATACCACATACACAGGGTGCCACGACGCTGCACAGCGCCAAGGTGGGCGATGTGGTGAACCTGGAGAACGACGTTATAGCAAAGTACGTGGAGAAATTCTGTGGCGACAACGGCAACAGCGACGACACGGTGAATCTCTATCGTAACTTTATGATGAATAAATAAGACATGAACAATAAAGAATTCAATACAATAGAAGAAGCACTCGAGGCACTGAAGGCTGGTAAGTGCGTTATGGTGATAGACGATCCCGACAGAGAAAACGAGGGCGACCTCATCTGTGCTGCACAGTTTGCTACGACGGAGAATGTCAATCTCATGGCATCGGTGGCAAAAGGTCTTATCTGCATGCCTATGAGCAAGGAACTGTGTGAGCGCCTTAACCTGCCGCAGATGGTTATGCACAACAGCGATAACCACCAGACGGCATTCACCGTCAGCGTGGATCATATCACCACTACGACAGGTATCTCTGCCGTAGAGCGTGGCATCACGGCGCGCGCCATTGCCAATCCTGACTCCAAGCCTATCGACTTCCGTCGTCCGGGACACATGTTCCCGCTTCAGGCTCGCGAAGGTGGAGTGCTGGTGCGCAGCGGTCATACCGAGGCAACGGTGGATTTGTGCCGTATGGCAGGACTTGTGGAGGCTGGTCTCTGCTGTGAGATAATGCGAGAGGACGGCACCATGATGCGTACGCAGGAACTGCTGCAGCTCGCAGAGCAGCAACAGCTGGTTTGTGTCACTATAAAGTCACTCATAGAATATCGCCGCCGTACGGAGAAACTAATAGAACGCGTGACGGATGCAGAACTGCCGACAAAGTATGGTAGCTTCCGTGCTGTGGGATATATCAATAAGGTGACGGGAGAACATCACGTGGCACTTGTCAAGGGTGACGTGACAACACCGGAACCGGTGCTCTGTCGTGTGCATTCGGAATGTCTCACCGGCGATGCCTTCGGCTCATTGCGCTGCGACTGCGGCGAACAACTGGCGGAGGCGTTGAAGCGTATAGAAGAGAAGGGTAGGGGAGTGCTGCTCTATCTGCGTCAGGAAGGACGTGGCATAGGTCTCATCAATAAGCTCCGCGCGTATAACCTACAGGACCAGGGCATGGATACCGTAGAGGCAAACATCGCGCTCGGCTTCGCTGCTGACCTGCGAGAATACGGCACAGGTGCCAGCATCCTTGCTGATCTCGGCATAAAGGAACTGCTGCTGATGACGAATAATCCTCTGAAGATTTCAGGTCTCGACGGTTTCGGACTGAAAGTGGTGGGACGTGAACCTATAGAAATGACATGCAACGAGAAGGATGAGTTCTATATGTACACCAAGTACGCGAAGATGGGACATCTGTTGCACGTGAAGCGACCAGCGAATAAGTAAAAAATAAGTAACAATAAATAACCGTTATCCCACAGCGGTAAGTACTCCCTCCTTTAAAGGGAGGGCAGGGGTGGGTCTATTATATGAAGACAATAGAAGGACAGCTGGTAGCAACCGGCATGAAGGTAGGCATCGTAGCCTCTCGTTTTAATGATTTTATCGTTTCTCACCTTATCAGCGGTGCAGAGGACTGCTTCGTTCGTCATGGCGGCAACAGCGATGACCTCACCCTTGCGCTCGTTCCAGGAGCCTTTGAGATTCCTCTTACAGCGCAGAAGATGGCAGAGAGCGGAAAGTATGACGCCGTAGTATGTCTCGGCGCTGTGATACGTGGCGCTACACCACACTTCGATATGGTCGCTAATGAGTCTGCAAAGGGCATCGCTCAGGCTGCCATGAAGTGTAATGTGCCTGTACTCAACGGCATCCTGACCACCGACAGCATTGAGCAGGCAGTAGAGCGCGCCGGCACAAAGGCAGGCAACAAAGGCGCTGACGCAATGATCTCAGCCATCGAGATGATAAATCTCAACAAAGCCCTGTAATAATTGCTCTGTGCATTCCTCTGGCATTATTGCCCAGTAGCACCGCAATGCTCTGTGCATTCCTCTGGCATTATTGCCAGAGTTCCCAAGCAACAAAACAACCAAACTTTAACAACCAAACCAAATGAGAATAGGATTCGACAACGACAAATACCTCAGCATACAGTCTGAGCACATCAAGGAACGCATAGCGCAGTTCAAGGGAAAGCTTTATCTTGAACTGGGCGGAAAACTGTTTGATGACCATCATGCCAGCCGCGTGCTGCCTGGATTCCAGCCTGACTCAAAGCTGCGTATGTTCAGCAAGATAAGCGATCAGATAGAGATCGTTATCGTCATCAGTGCTGAGGATATAGAGAAGAACAAGGTGCGTGCAGACCTTGGCATCACATACGACGAGGACGTTCTTCGTCTGCGTGATGAGTTCATGAACAGAGGCTTCTTCGTAGGCTCTGTTGTCATAACACACTACAACGGTCAGCATGCCGCTGACGCATATCGTCAGCGTCTAGAGCGACTTGGCATACGCTCTTGTTACCATTACCTCATTGACGGATATCCACATAATGTCTCTCTTATCGCCAGCGATGAGGGATTCGGAAAGAACGACTACGTCGAGACAGAGCGTCCGCTCGTTATCGTTACCGCACCAGGACCAGGCTCTGGTAAGATGGCGGTGTGTCTCTCGCAGCTTTACAACGAGCATAAGCGCGGAGTGGAAGCAGGATATGCGAAGTTTGAGACATTCCCTGTATGGAGCCTGCCACTGAAGCATCCGGTGAACATCGCTTACGAGGCTGCTACGGCAGACCTTAACGATGTGAACATGATTGATCCGTTCCATCTCGAAGCCTACAACAAGATTGCCATCAACTACAATCGTGACATAGAGATATTCCCAGTGCTCAACGCTCTCTTCGAGGGTATCTACGGTAGCAATCCATATAAGTCGCCAACGGATATGGGTGTCAATATGGTTGGATTCTGTATCAGCGACGATGTTGCGTGTTGCGATGCTTCTAAGGATGAGATTATACGTCGTTACTACGACGCTACGAACAAGTTCGTCAACGGTGCCGACAACGAGAGCGAGATACAGAAGATACAGCTCCTCTTCAATCAGGCAAAGATAAACACCGACACCCGTAAGGTTACCGTCGCTGCCAAGCAGCGTAAGGCAGAGTGTGGTC
>JAGHTW010000142.1 GCA_018065145.1 Candidatus Prevotella equi | reverse complement strand
ATGTGACTGAGAACCGTCTCACTAATGTAGTAAGTCACATCGGCGAAGTGCATGTTCCAAAGGATTTTGGCAAGATCATGGGCCTTTTCGCAAAGGATGTTCTCGAAGATTTCCTGAAGGAACATGGTGGTGACTACTCTGCACTTGACAAAAGCGAGCAAAAGCTCCTCAACAAGGAATTGAATAAACTCTCAACCGAACTTGTTAAGAAAGTGTATATGAGTCAGGCTTACATACTATGACAATTGTTAAATTACCCAATGGAGGACATTGTGCTCCTCCTTGGGTTTACCTAAGAATGAAACAGATATGAATACGATAAACAAATATGATGGAAGCAAGGTGTTTTTTACATCAGACACCCATTTCAATCATGCCAACATTCTAAAGTTCTGCGATCGTCCATTCAAGAACGTAGAAGAGATGAATGAAACAATCATTGCCAACTGGAATAAGGTAATAGGAAAAGACGATACAGTTTTCCATCTTGGTGACTTCTGCCTTGGAGGTGCAGCAGAATGGACAAGAATGCTTGACCGACTGAATGGAAAAATACACCTGATAGTAGGCAATCATGACCTGAAAAACCTTCGGCAGGGATTCGTTAATCGCTTTGAGGAAGTGGTTATGCAACGTCATATCGTGATAGACAAGCACAGCATATACCTGAATCACTATCCGTTCCTTTGCTTCAGTGGTTCGTACAAAGATGATGTTTGGCAATTCTTTGGACATGTTCATACTCGCAAGAACAATACTGGTATAGATGCCAATCGCCTTCAGTATCTCTATCCAACACAGTATGATGTTGGTGTTGATAACAACAATTTCACTCCAGTGTCTTATAATCAGGTAAAGAAGATGATAATGAAACAATTGAATCAAATATAATAAAAGAAAAAGATTATGGGAGTAGATATAGGATTTCACATAGAAGTACATAAGAGGAGTAAGTGGGAGCCAGTAGTTTGGAGACTTCCTGAAGAATTGGCGCATAGCATCTATGAAGATTCAAAAGTAAAAAGTCCATGGATAGAACATGACGCTATTATATCTGGTCGTTATTATCATTTCGAGGACTTTCTTGAAAGTACGAAACATTGTCTGCCAAATGATATAAGTGACAGATTCAAAAAGATTTTTGAAGACGACCACGAGTTGTGGGGCAATGGCTATTTTTATCTTTCGGACCTTGAAAACTACTGCGAACAAGTGGAGTATAACGCTGTCATAAAAATGTTGAACAAACGCGACGCAACAATAAAAACTCAACTTAACCGTATTGAAGCATTATTGAAGCATGAACATGTAGCTGAAGAATCAAATGATGTGAATGATGAAGAGGGTTATGAGGATGTTGAGAATGCCTTTCAAGAATATCAGGGAGACACATTTCTCATTAAAAAACTTCGTGATACGGTTCGAGGAATAACAGATGCAATGTGGTTGGATGATGCAGAAATAAGAATCCTCTACTTTGCATGTTAAGGTCATATTAATAATAAGTAAACTACAATGAAGATACAATACATGAGTGATCTGCACATGGAGTTTGCAGAGAACAGCAGATATTTGAAGAACCAGGAATTTCCTGTTACTGGTGATGTACTGGTGTTGGCAGGAGATACGTTTTACTTGAACAATACTACAGCTCCGTTAGGTAAGTTCTGGAAGTGGGCGTCTGCCAATTATAAGCAGGTACTGCTCGTTCCAGGTAATCACGAATACTACCAAGGTTGTGACGTGATGACAAGAGGTTTACAGTGGAAATGGATGTTCAAGGACAACGTTGGCTACTATCAGAACCAAGTTGTAAGAATAGAAGATACAGACATTATTCTTAGCACTTTATGGTCACAGATACCTCCTGAGTGTGAGTTCTACGTATCAAGAGGCTTGAATGACTTCTATCAAACTAAGTTCAAAGGCAAACGCCTGACAGTAGAAGATTACAATAAGATGCATAAGTTCTGTCTTGAGTTCATTCGCAAGAGCATAGAAGAGAGTACTGCCAAGCATATTGTTGTTGTGACTCACCATCTGCCAACATTGAAGGTTGTTGCAGCACAGCATCTTGGTTCAAATCTCAATAGTGCTTTCGCAACGGAATTGGGAAATCTAATTGCTGATAGCCGCATTGACGCATGGATTTACGGTCATTCACATACAAACATTGATACAGAGATAGATAATACCAGAATTGTATCAAACCAGATGGGGTACGTGTTTGAAAACGAGCACCTCTGCAATGGTTTTGACGCTGGAAAATTTATTGAGGTTTGAGCAAAATCACTCCTTCTTCATCCATACCTTGCGGTTGCCTTGTTCTTCGTAGGTGATGTTCCATTCGGTATAGGAGGTGATCTGTTCCATCGTCTCCTTCGTGCAGGTCGGGTAGTTCTCTTTTGTGGTGACAGCCATTTTCTTGTCCTTTTTTTGGTCATAAGTTATGATCAACGTTGGCCTTAACTTATGCCTCGGGGCAATCTTAACTTAAGCCTCAAGAAAGGATAAGGAATTGACTTGAGTAATGGGAGGGTGTTAACTGTTCGCTCGGCCTTAGGACGCTTTCACAAAGAACATAGTTCGACTGAAAGAACGTGAAACTCGTTACTTTCTGCGATTCTTACCTCTAAGAGAAAAAATCATCACAAGCGTTACTTGTTACCTCGTTTTTTCGTGAATTTCTCGATTTGCAGAAAGCATAACTTTGACTCCGGTCTTGCCGCCTGAGCGTAACTCGGACTCCGAACTTGTTCGCATAAAGCGTAACTCGGACTCCGAGCTTGGTGAAAGCGGCAAAGCCGAGCGACGAGTATGGAGAACAAATATCTATGTATTTGTAAGTATTACTCTAATAATTGGAGCATATTTCAAGAATTGGCAGCCTTTTTCAACAAATTGAAGCAATAAAAACGAGTTTCTTTCGTTATTTTAAAAGTAAAATCGTAATTTTGCACCCATACAATCATAAAGGACTATGGACAAAGAACAAAAAGAGGTCACTTATATCAACAGATTAAAAGTAGTATTGGCAGAGAAGCATCTGACTAACAAATGGCTCGCAGATAAATTAGGCAAGGATCAAGGCACCGTTTCTAAATGGTGTACAAATAATATGCAACCCAATCTCGAAACATTGAGAGAGATTGCATTATGCCTTGATGTCAATGTTACAGATTTGCTTTGGCCAACAAAAGAATAAAACGTATGAAACCAATGCTAAAATATCGTGGAGGAAAGTCAAAAGAAATTCCTCACATAATGGAATATGTACCGAATTTTAACGGAAGGTATATAGAACCATTTCTGGGGGGAGG
>JAGHTW010000021.1 GCA_018065145.1 Candidatus Prevotella equi | reverse complement strand
AATCAAATGGTGTAAACTCTTTTAGAGAAGTAATAAGAATTATTGTAAACCTATTAAGTTTAACTATCCTAAAAGTGACAACCTTTTTCAGTTAAGTACATGCATAAATTCAGAGTAAGACATAAAATGGCAATAGGTATCATAAAAAAAACTCCGAAATGCAGATAATTGTAGATTTTCTTGGATTTATCTGCGGAAAATTGTAATTTTGCAGAAAAATAAGTGCAGAAAAATGTACAAAAGAGGCATTTCTGCATGCAGAAAAATGTAAAGAATGTATGGAAAGGTTTGTATATCAGCAACTTTTAGACTGGAAGAATAGTGCAAAGCGAAAGCCACTGGTTCTGAATGGTGCCCGTCAGGTAGGTAAAACCTGGTTGCTCAAAGAGTTTGCGCAAAATGAATACGCAAAAATGGCATACGTGGTATGCCATAAGAATCCTGTGGTGAAGGAGATCTTCAAGGTCGATTTCAATATGGATCGTATTCTTCGTGCCTTACGTGCGCTGACAGGAGTGGATATTACTCCTGGTGACACTTTGATAGTTCTTGATGAGATTCAAGATGTACCAGAAGCATTGGAAGCTCTGAAGTATTTCAGGGAGGATGCGCCAGATTATCATGTAGCAGTGGCAGGTTCGCTTCTTGGATTGTCTATGCACAAGGGAACGTCGTATCCCGTTGGGCAAGTGAATACCATCAACATCTATCCCATGAATTTCGAGGAGTTCCTTTTGGCAAAAGGTGAAGAGCAACTACAGAAACTATTGGCATCGAAGGACTATCAGACTACAAACCTTTTGCATGAGAAATACACCGACCTGTTGCGTCAATACTTCTATGTGGGAGGAATGCCTGAAGCAGTTCTCGAGTATGTGACAACAGAGAATCTGCAGGTGGTGCGCAAGATACAGCAGGAGATTCTTAGGGGCTATGACATGGACTTCTCGAAACATGCTCCTTCTGATCAGGTTGCCAGAATACGTATGGTATGGCAGACCATTCCTTCGCAACTATTCCGTGAGAATAAGAAGTTTATTTTTGGCGCAGTGAGTAAAGGTTCACGCGCAAAGGATTTTGAGATTGCACTGCAATGGCTATGTGATGCAGGACTAGCATATCGTGTACAACGAGTATCGAAGCCAGAGCTGCCACTAAAGATCTACGAGGAGATGAATGCTTTCAAGCTTTACCTGCTTGACGTCGGACTGTTGGGAGCCATGGCTGACGTACAGCCTGCACAGATATTGGTAAATAACGATATTTTCAAGGAATACAAAGGTGGAATGACCGAGCAGTATGTACTTCAGCAGAAGAAGAGCCAGGATGTAGATGGCATATATTATCACACCACAGATGCTTCCCGTCTGGAGATAGACTTCCTGATGCAGCGCGATGGTGCACTACTTCCTATTGAAGTAAAGGCAGAGGGAAATGTGCGGAGCAATTCGCTCACTACACTGCTTCGTAACAAGCCAGAGTTACACGCTGAGCGTTACTCCATGCTACCTTATATCGAACAGGAGAACATGACCAATGTTCCGTTGTATGCGGTTTAGGTGATTCTCGCATCGACATAGTTTTTATTACTATTTCTCTACAAAAGTCATGGAATTTCGATATTATTTTGGTATCTTTGCATTTCAAATTCTAAATCTGTCCTATGTATAACTTACATAGTTCCACATGAACTATTCAAAAACATTGTGGCAGATTGAGCGAGATCTTGTCAAAGGAGTTAGAAACGCTTTCATACAAGCTGACAACGGTCAGCAGTGTGCAAGCATGTTTGACGAACTCGACAAGTCGAATCCCGACATCCATGAGTACATCAACCGCATTCAGCAAGCGACCGGCAACGACCGCTACTTCTGCATGTTGAACTCATACAGTGCCATCACCCAGAGGAGCGCACCAACGCACCTTTGGCGAAGCAATGTCAAGAGTGACAGTCCTGACTATTGCTTCGATGCCAACCAACTCGATCAGGCAGAGCCAGAACGAGAGGTTGTGCGTCACTTCCGTAGATAAAGTAAACCGACTGACCTTAGGCTTAACGCTTAAAATCAGTCGGTTAAAATTATGCTTATATCTTCTATTTTGGATATTTATAATTGAATTCTATTCTGATTACTATCAAAGAACCAATTTTTATTGGCGAATATTGCACGTGTTATTCTAATCTTTTGTTCTTTCTTCTTGTCAAGTTCGTACTGTTTGTTAGCAACAAATTGTGCATAAGGCTGATAAATATCTGGTATATGTTCCTCCTTATCACTTGGGATCCATATACCTTTTTTCTGTTTTACGAACATTTCAATTTGTTTGAATTTAACGCTTGTTGATATGGTAATATGGATGGGTTTCCTTATGGTAACACTTTCATTCAAAACAAATTGTCTCTGCTTGATTATGCCTTCTTCTATTGCATTCTGGACGACTTCTTTAATAGCATCATCGCGCATTATATCAGCGCCAGTCCTCATCATCGAACTATATCCATCAACCAACACATCAAGTTTCATAACACCATCTTGGTTAATTGAAATGTTAATATCGTATTCATGAGAACTGAAATCATGTACAACGAGAATACTGTCTATCAAATCTTTAATATCTGTACGGTCAGAAATCTCATCAGGTTCATTTACAATGTCAACATACCTTGCATATGTTTCATCGAATTTTGCCAAATCATTGATTTCTCTATCGTATTCTACGGTATAGACTTCTCTCATTGTTGTAATAAACCCTCTGCTTTCTGCTTGCCCAAAAGTAAACAAGTTCAAACAATCATAATATCCTTTATTCTTTCTGGTTAATTTGGTGAGATGATGTCCATTCAATAAGTAGCCATTATCTTCGACTCTAAAACCAGCACATTTTGCTACATTTAGAAACAATTTGCGTTCTTCAGCATCCTTAAATTCATATTTGAAATAATTTTTCCCAGACGTATCATAGATGTTATAATTATCATTGACCCATTTCAAAAAAACTTCGACTGTGGTCAACTTACCATCATTATAATCCTCCATCGACTTTTGAGCAAATAGAAGATTAGACATCGCCAAAAAGAGTAACAAGCATATGTCTCTTAAATATAAGTGCATAATATTCGATAGTTTAGATTAGTTCGTCCAATGAAATATCTCCATCCTTGACTTTATCAATTGTAGCTTTTCTGTGATAACCATTCTTTGTGAACTCATTTATCCATATAAGCCTTCTTGAACCATCTCCATAAGGCTGCAATCTAAAATGTCCACTAACTTGGAATGATTCATCATTAGAGATTTCCGTATACCATTTACTGTCAAACAAATAGTAATCAAGACCATGTTCTGTTACTGTCTGGATTTTCTTGTTCTTCTTGACTTCCTTCTTTATAGTTGTCGAAACTTTGCCTAACTGTACTTCCGCCCACTGTCTCAAACACAGATAATCCAAGACCATATCAATATAGTCTCTGATATTGGCTTCCATGCAATTATCCAACAGAGGTAAAACCATGCAGTCTAATTGATGTCCTGCTCCTTTTATCTTGTCCTTTGGGGAAACACAAATGTAGTATGTGGGAATAGACAAGTATTTATCGATGCTATCTTGGAATACCCACAATGTTAAGCAACCGTTCTTTACGCTATATACAACATAACAACCATCAACGAAATATGGACTACGGACAATACCATTCTCATTATCAAGCTCTTCGAGTATATCCATATGAAATTGAGTAAACTTCATATAGGACTTGTCCATTGTATCAATGAACTTTTTAGAGAAAATCACCAGATTACGGCAATTCCCTTTTACACTTGATATTTCTTTGATGGCATTTTCCCTGTCGGAGTCCACCACACTACCTATATTCTTGCACCAGTTTAGAATACTCTGTGGTAAATCTCGCTTGTCGAGTTCAAACAAATATCTGAATAATGTAATTTCGTTTATACTCTTTTTCATTGTATATATTTGAAGGTTTTATCTAATTCTTTTTTTAATGCTTTATAAGCAAGCTTTTGATCATGCGAAATTGTCATTCCAATACCACTTGACTTCACAACGGCTACACTCTGGTTTGTGTCATAGTCGTAAAAACTAAGGTGTGCCCACCATCCCATTTTTCCGTCTTGACATTTATTCTGGGGGATAATACTTTTTCTCCCTGATAAATAAGCGAACGAGCCTTTTCCGAAGATACAACCTGCAATTTTTCAGAAATATCGTTCTGAACCATCATAAGGATGTCTGCTAATTCTGCATCACCTTCATCACCACTGCCGAAGACAACATACTTATATTGGGATATATCATTACCCTTTGCAATGGTGGTTGCACTTTGAGACGATGCGCATGACACCAATGTCAAAGAAATGACAAAAGCAGTTAAGATATTTAACAACTTCTTCATAGTAAGACTTTTGTAATTACAAATCTTCGCCATTTGCATGATTATACTCGTTGTCGTAGTACATGGTGATATAATATTCTCCGTAACTTTCACATATACGGAACCAAACTGGCTTCTTGAAAATCATATCCATGCCAATTCTCATGGCAATTGCTTGTACTTCTTGATTCATTTCCTCAGTTGGATTCTCCAGCTGCTCAGGCTTGTATTTTTCCAACAGCTGTTCTCTGATTTTATTTTGGAGAGCTAAAGTGTCAACCTTTTCCATATCAGGATTTTGATAGAATAATGCGTCAAAGTTCTTTTTGTGAACAAGCATTTCATAAGAAATATCCTCAGTATCAGAGATTGTATATTGATCCAATGCTGTGTATCTCTTATTGTTCTCAAATTGGTTGACGAGTTTGTTGAAACGAATCTTTATATTTGCTTCGTCTTGTGTGTTTGCATCGCACACCATTATTCTGTACACTTTATTATTGTTTGTAGCAATATAAATGTGTACATCCGTTCCGTTAAATTCGCCCTCCAAATATTCGTTGGTTCCAACCTTCTTTGGAGTAAACCCTTTGGCAATAAGTTTTTGGCGCATTTCTGACTTAAATCCATCTACAGGTATGCCAAGAAATGTTGTAACATCATTCTGAGCATACAAACTAAGAGTTAGCAAGGTTGCTAATAATGAGAATAATAATTTCTTCATATCAAGACAGTTTGAATGTTATTTATGCAAATATTAGTTCTTTGAGCTAGTCACAGATTCAGCCCTAACGAGTTCTGTATAGTTCACTTCTAACAGTTCTGCTATCTTAAGGAGTGTTTCAAGGGTTGGTTGGGAAGTGTTTGTGCACCATTTAGAAACTGTCGCAGGGTCTTTTCCTAACTGCTCCGCTAACCACTTATTTGAACGCTTCTTTTCAGCAAGCATCACCTTTATTCTGTTTATGTCCTTTGTTTCTGCCATCTTATATATTATTATTAGATGCAAAAATACTAAAATTTCTTCAGATACCATGAAATCAAGCAATAAATTTGCATTTAATTCACTTTTTTGGAGTTATTTCAGTAAAATAGACAAGAGCAACTGACATTTCAAGTAGTAAATCAAAAGATATATGCCCTCCACAATATAGACCATTTTGTACCTACGATGTACCCTTGTAACGTAACTACTTGAAATATCAACTCAAATTCAATTCACAAGGAACTTTACTGTTTTCAATCTCCCACATATTGGAAGTCCCATTGGTGCATTGAAGTGCATTTTTCTATATTAAAATATGTTTTATCTCAACAATCTTCCAAATGATAGAAAATGAAAATTTCCGTTCATTTGCCTATGGGATATTCAGTACTTTACAACTCGGAAGCTGATTCTCAAGAAGAAGATAATGGCTTAACAGAACAATATGAAGTCTGTGGCCGTGTTTTGGCCGTATTCTCAAAAGAACAGAATATCCTTTTACACTATGCTGTAAAGAATAATTGTAGAAAATCACCTTCTTTCTTAATTTTAAAGTTCACTTCTTGCAAGATTCTGAATAAATGTTTACCTTTGTGGCAAATTAGTTTGATAGTTTGTAGATGAAAAGAAGTAGCATACTTGAAGAGAGACGCAAGAGGGTAAATCCTATTATCCGTGAAAGAGTGGATTTGTCTTTTCTGATTGTGGACAGAATCCACGACATTCTGTTGTCCAAAGGCTACAGACAGAAAGACCTTGCTATAATGCTGGGGAAGTCGGAGGCAGAAATCAGCAAGTGGATGCGTGGCACACACAACTTCACTATTGACACGC
>JAGHTW010000137.1 GCA_018065145.1 Candidatus Prevotella equi | reverse complement strand
TAAGCAGGCTGGTTACCGTTGGCAGGATAATAACTCTCGTAGAGTATGTATCCGCGCTTTTCTATCTCTTCCGTTGTCAGGAATGTGGTGTCACGCTTATTTGCACTTATGCAGTCGTCGGTGTACCACCAGTTATACTGGTCGTAGTAGTTGTCTGCATGCTGTGGGTTTTTCACATGGCGCTTCTGGCGCTTCAAACCCTCTGTTCTTGTTGCGGCGGTATTGTTTACCAGATTGATAAACTCCAGGAACTCTTTCTGCGTCTTGATATGGAATATAGGATTGAAGTCACCACCATCCTTAGGAATGGCATTCTTGATGGTTTCCTTCCACCATGTGTAATCGCTTGTAGTGCTGGCAGGCATTTCTACATCGGCATGTTCCAATTTCTTCTCCTCCGCGTCCTGAGCATCCCAAGAGAAGTTATCGTTGGCGGTGATGGTAAGTTTGTCATAGCGATAACCCACATAGAACTTATAACTGTAACCAGGATTCATCTCCAGTCCGTTAGGGAAGAGAATATTGTTGTCTTTGTCCTTGATGTCGGCAAGAGAGAAAATATGGTATGTGCCTTCGTATTCTCCTTTGTTCACATTGTCGCCACGGTTTACGTCGCGCATATAAACACGGAAACGGGTACATGCTGGCAAGGTGATGATGTTACCCTGTGTGCCACCATTACTCATGTCGTAAGGTATGGTGACAAGATAACAAGAGCCGTTGACATTACCAAAGAGAGGACGCTGAACGTAATCCCTTACATAGTCTGCATCGTTTGCACCGAAATGATAGAAGGTTGAAGGATTTTCGTTCTCCAGGTAGCGGAGTTTGTTATTATCTGCAGTGATATTGTCCAATGGCTCCCAATAAGTCTTTGTCATGGCATAGAGCTCTGACTTCTCAATATCCACGCCGGCAGGCATACACATGCGGTTGTATGCAGCCATCACTTCGTTAAGTTCTTCTTGTGCCTGCGCTTTAGTCTTGCCCGCCTCATATTCGCTATTGTCATTGGCATTGGTGTCTGCATTGTCCTTGCGCATGTAGTCCTCAACATCGGTAGCGAGTTCTACCTTATATATCTGGTTGGCATAGTTCTCGCGGTGCGAGAATGCTATACGACTACAGATGTGGCGCATGGTCAGCGGCACTTGCTCCGTAGGACCAGACACTGTAACCCAATCGGAGATACTGAAGTCTGGATAGTAATTGGTTATCTCTGATGACTTGTATTTGTAACAAGAAGACAGACAGTTGGCATAGTTGCTGCGTGTCCACGAACGGAAACGCACAGTCTTACCATTCTCCCATGTGATAGAGTCGCGTTCCTGCTGATTCTCTATGATACTACCATCTGCGTTCTTTCCCCGACGTCCTGGATAAACACGCCAGTCGGTACCAAGGGAAATCTGGGTACCAGTAGCGTACTTGGTGTTGAAGTAATAAGTGCGGTAAGCCTCTTCGCCCCAACTACCTCCATTGGCATACTGACGGAAGATACGCATGAGGTCATTCTCGTTGAACACACCAGTATCATTGTATGTAGCACGAGAAGCTTGTGTAAACTCCGATGGCCTTGTGGCATTGAAATTCACAGCCTTGCCCAACAGTTCCTGTTGCGCCATGGTGAGTATATTGTCGAAGTCCTCGCTACATGATACGAGAGCTAATATTGTAAATATGTATAGTATCTTCTTCATTACTTATACTGTGGTATATTTGGATTATGGGTTACAGCCTTATCTTTATCAAAGCAGTTCTGTACGTTGCCACTTATCACAGCACCATCTGAGAACAGTTTACCGCCTTCTATCTTCGCATTGAGCACCTCTGCACGATAGCCCATTGTTGGTACCCACTTGGTTGATTTGTTTGACTCCTTATGGACATTAGCCTCCCATTTGAAACCTTCAGCGTATGGGTTTGCTGCCTTCTCCTGTGCGGTAGTGTAAGTGCCGTTGAGTCCGCAGAAGAGCGAGCCTGCACTGATACGATGTGTATAGAAAGTCCATGAGCGAGGGTTCCATAACCTATAGTCAGAGCCTACCTTCTCATAATAGACAACATCGTTAGTCATTACCTGAGCAAGAGTTGGTGTTACGAGAGTCATCATATCTGGTCCCACAGGGATTGTCTCCGATGCTGTGCGTGCCGCACCTCCTGCAGGCTTTGCCTGTGCTACTTCCTCGCTTATGTAAAGCGTAGGTATGTGGAACTCAACATAATTGCCATCCACCTTATTATATAATGTCTCTGTCTGGGCAAGTGAGTACTTTGTTGTTTCTTCATAAGTATCTGCACCAGTGCCAGTCAGCGTGATAATATGATCCTGCGCATCGAGGTGTCCAGTGAATACGAAGTTGGCGGGAATCTGCTGTGCATTGATGGTGATGTCATGGTCAAGGATGAAGTAGTCGCCATGGTGCTTACCACCCTCACAAGCCTGAAGGAGAAGTTCTGTCCACTTATCAGTAGAACCAAGATACTGACCTACGGATTCTGTGGTTGAATTGTAGAAGTCACCATCTGTTACGCCGCTTGTTGTACCTGCAGTCTCGCTGATAGTAGTTGAGCGATAAGCTCTCTGCCATGAGCTGCCTGCCTTTGACAGTGTATTGCCGTTCTCATTATCCACGCCATACCAGGCATCGGTGTTCTTACTCTCTATCCAGAGCTCTGAACCAGCAGCATCATAGTCAACCTGCTCACGGCTGATACGCAGATAGACCACGGTCTGGTAGTTGGCATCAAGGTCAAACTCAAAGTTCTTCTCGTAGTTAAGACCGTTCTCCAGTTCTATCTCAAAGTCGATGGAGTTGACAGCCTTAGCATAGTCCGTCTTTGTCTTCGTTCCCAAGTCCTCATCATACATCACATGGTCAGCATCGGTGTATGTAGGGCGCACGATGATGTCATACACTGGCACCTTGCCATAATTGACAGCGGTATAGCCTTCGTGGTCTGCAGCTTTGTGAACTCTCTGCCAGTCAGATGACGTTGGGTACAAATCCTTTGTCTCCTTATTGCCGTCAGTCTTGGTATAGAGTATGAAGTCGTCAGCGAGCGTTTGGTTGTCCTTATAACTATAAGAGCCTTTTTCACCCTCAAAGTGTGGTATCACCTTACGCGCCTTCTTCCATTGCGGTGTGAGGGTATGATGACCACCATCCACAATATCCTTAACGCCCTGCAATACATATACGTTATTGAAACGGAAGCTGGTGGTGTTAGGATCATCCTGAGATGTGATATTGCCTTCGTCGTCCTTTACTGTCTGTTCATATCCTTTCAGGTGAGTATTCAAGATAGGGTCGATGAGCACGAATGCCACCACGCGAGCCAGACGATGACGGAAAGGTAACTTGATGCGTGACACCGTAGCGGTAATCCTTGTATTTGCAGGCATACCGAGATAGTGTGCAAGCAAGGTATAGTTGCCAAGTCCTGCCTCATTATCAACCGGTGCCGCAGCGTTATGCTGGTCGCTGGTCAAGCCTGGAGCCTTTGCCTTTGCAGGATTCTCCACATCGTCAATAGAACCTGATGCACCATCGTATCTGATACGCTCTGGCACATGAACGCCCTCAAAGAAGTGGCTGCCGTTGCCATGCCAGATGGCAGGTTCGCTACCAGTTTTATGCGTCGAACCATTTTGACGGTAATTGAATTCGTATGTAGCAGGGGTGGTAGTTGGATCAGTCAACTTAAGTATTGCCACATCGGAATTTTGCTTTACTTCCTGGTTCTGCTCATTGACAGTGAAGTTACCGTATGTGATATCCAGACCTGCCTTCAGTGGTGCAACGAGCCAATCAACCTTGTCGGCATCCTGTTTCACTGCACGTGACATCTCTTGCGTTACCAGCATGTCGTCCGTGTCAATGCCACCAACATTGATGACATCGCCTCTGCTGGCAGTACCCTCCGTTCCAAAGATATCATTCTCGGAACAAGAAGAAAGGAGCACAAGTCCAAACAACAGACCCACCCCGGCCCTCCCTGTGAGGGAGGGAGAAGAGAGATATGTTATCAACTTCTTAATATTTATTTTGCCTAATATTTGCATATCTTATATTAGAATTAATCTTTAGTAATTGCAGCGCAAGAACTATGAACTATGAACCATGAACCATGAACTATGAACCATGAACTATGAACTAAAATTACCATCCCGCTGGCCTTGTAGGAGCCATTGAGTTCTTGCGACCTATAGCCTGTAGTTCAGTAACACCGTCAGCCAATTTGCCCGCACCGACAGTGCCCTGCCACCAGTTTCCGGCATTGCCTTCAGCCATAGCAGTATGTACAAGTTCGCCTTCATGGTAACGTGTTGTACCTATGAGACTACCCACAGTAGGACGCACTGTAACATCCTCGCTGAATGTAGGCAATGTCCACCAACTGCTACAGTCGTTAAGCACAAGGAGTGGTTTGGTATCTGTATCAGCAAGCTCTGATGTACCACCTACGATACCACCATAGTGATACGAACTAGAACTCTTCGCATTATTGTCTGACCACGTGATAGCGTTAGAAGCGTTGTTGTAGTATTTACACTGCGAGATAGTAGCTTTCTGCGCACTTGCCACGATACCACCAGCATAGTGACGAGCCTCAGAACCAGTCGTGGTGAGTTGCATCCTGATCTGTACATTTGATGCACAGTTGACAAGTGTACCACCCTCTGATGCCCACACTGCTATGCCAGCAGGTGTTGACGACTGGATATACACTTCGCCACTGCCCTTAAGCGTGATGTTAGACAACTTTCCTGCACCATATACATCGTATGCGAGAGCAGCGATAGCATCTGTATTGGTATCAACATCAGTATGACCCTTGTCCATAATACGAGTAGCAACCATCGGTTTGTCAAGCACCAGGTTCAGGTCGTAAACCTCACCAATGATGGTACCGAAGAGCATTGTGGCATTTGTAGTACCTGTCAGCGTGATAGTCTTGTCATTGCCATCAAGCTTGAACCTGACATTGCCAGAAGAATAAGTACCACCAGCATCAGGTTTGAAATAATTCAGATTAAGTTCGTCGTTACCCCATATCCAGTTTGTTCCGCCATCATCCTTGTTCACAGGGAAACTACCAGAGATGCGGTATGTTCTGCCAGCCTGGTTGTATGTAGATGTGAGAAGGGTCTTCAGTTCGGTCTGACTGTCAATGACGGCATTGTATTTCTGACCGACATAGCTATTGACAATCTCTACAGAAGAACCAGTGATAGTGTAGTCGCCAACTATAGGCCATGAGTTGTTGGAGTGCATGGTAAGACCAGATGCATTTTCTCCTACCGCAGCAATGATATTCTGGAACTTTGTGTGATCCTGTAAGAGCGTCATGCCATATTCGAATGTATTGTTTGACACACGGCCTTCTGCCTGTCCCACGATACCGCCACCAGCAGTAACATCAGTCGAACCATCGACACGGGCTGTTACCGTACAAGCGTCGATAACTGGTATAGTACCAGCTTCATAGAGATTAGTAGCAGCGATGCCACCGACAAAACCCTCTGTGCCATACACTGGCAATGCAGAAGTACACTGATATATCGTGCCATGGTTTGTAACAACGACACCAGCCTTTGACGCTCTTGCTGTTGTGTTCTCACCACTTGTGGTAATGCGAATGCGCTCCACAGTGCCATGGTTATTGCTGGCAACAGCAGCAGCACCGTTGAATCCATCAGAAACAGACACCTCACCATTGACAAGGCTACCCGTTCCCTCTATCTTATTGAGGAACTGCTTGCTGACGTTGAGCCTTGCACCAGCAAGGTTCAGTGTAGCTTTCAGGTTATAACTTGAGCAATCCCATTCGTTTGACAGCGAGAGGCTATTAGGCACGATAAGTCCTACATTACCCGGTTTGTTCTTATCCTTATTAGTCAGGAAGTCTTTCAGCTGTGTCTCGTTCTCAATAAGGATAGGATCACCATTCTGTCCGTAGTCATCACAGATGGTAGAAGTGACGGTCTCTGTCCAGTCCTCTATCCGTGCCGTAATCATAACCATACGGCTGGCACGCGAGAGTGTAGCTGTGATAGTGAGATGCTTACCTGGCTCAAGATTATAAGCCTGCATAGCTTTCTTGACT